>JAISNX010000046.1 GCA_031276015.1 Azoarcus sp. | reverse complement strand
GAACCGCCTTCTGGATTGCCACGGGCCTGCGGCCCTCGCTTTTGACGAGGGCTTGCCTGTCTGTGCGTGACGGCAAGGCAGGCCGCGATACTTCGCTTGCGAGGAATGACAAAAAACATCCCGGCTTCGGATTGTGTCGGCATCTGAACCGAAAACGCCCTAGCCGCCATTTGGGGTGAAATTCAATAACTTTCAATAGCTTGAATTATTCTACGATCCAACAACTATTTTTTGCCGACCACACACTCCCGGCAGATGAGCGATCCAACACAGGATCAGCCCAAACGACGCAGGAAACCTTCCAGCGCATAGAGCGTGAAATACTCTGCCAGGTCGCGTCCGTCCGCTTTGGCCTTCTGGCGTAAATCGAAATAGATGCGCCCCTCCTGCGTGTCGCGGCTGGGGGCGATCACAGTAACAGTTGGGAGAATTTGAAATAGCCATCGCGCGAAATCGAAACTGGAACCAGTTTGAGGCAAGGTACTTCAGGGCGAATGGCGGTTTGCGACACGGCGGTTGGGGCTACGGCCACAATGACAAAAACAGCTTCGACGGCTGATCGGCGGCGGGCATGAATCCATAGCGTTGGTAGAAACGCGCGGCGGCTTCGCTCTTCGCGTCAACGAACAGTCCCGCGCTGCCAACGGCCTGCGCCGCCATGCGGGCGCGGTTTACGGCATCGGCCAGCAACAATTGGCCCAAGCCTTGGCCTTGCATGTCGGATCGCGTGGCCAGGCGACCGAGGCGCGTGACTGGAATCTGGCGCGGATAACGCTTGGCTTGCCTGCTTGGCAGGTCTTGGGGCAGCACGAATGCGGAGGTCAGCGCGTAGAAGCCGAGGATGTCATGGGTTTCGACCAGATAGCCGGATTGCACCCAGGCCCGCGCCGCCGCGCCGTCGGCGGGTACAGCCACGAAGGTGCGCGAAACGCCTTTGCCTTGATGCTGGAGCGCGGTCTGCCTCAGCCAGACATTGAGAAGCTCGACGCCGCAATCAAACCCGTTTCGGTCGTGGTGCCCAGTCAAGGGTTCCAGTCTGATCATTGCGTCGCGCCGCGTAGTTTTCGAGCGCCGCCGTCAGGGCGGCGTTGGGAGGCAGGGGATTGTCCAGCGCCGCGAGAAACGCCTCGGTATCGCGGGCGGAAAGGCGGATGACACGCTCTTGCTCAATGATGCGTTCGGCCTCGTGCAAGGCAGTCTGGACGACGAACTGATTGAGGGTCGCCCCCGTCAGACTGGCGGCCATTTCCAGCGTTTCTTGCACGGCAAGCGGCACACGGGCCGTGATGCGGCTACGGTTGAGCGTCGTGGTGGTCATGGTGCAGGCTCCGGTGTGGCAAGCTTGCAGTCTGACAGATTGGCGTCAAAATGTCACCGCCGCCGTTGCAGGAAGCGGGTGACTTGGAATGTCATTTCTCCCGGGCGTGCTTCAGTGCACGATTGCGAGGGCCGCAAGGCCGTGGCAATCCATGCGGCCCATGGATTGCCGCGCTTCGCTCGCAATGACGAGGGTTCGGGGCGTTGCGGCAAAGATTTGGAGCATTGCGATACCGCCCATACCCGTCATTGCAAGGCGCGCAGCGCCGTGGCAATCCATTGACCGTGATTCCCGCAACGCCGCCCGTCAGTGCGGGTAATCGCCGCCGTGTGGATTGCCGCGGGCCTCCGGCCCTCGCAATGACGGGGGGAGAAATTCGTCATTGCGAGGCGCGTAGCGCCGTGGCAATCCATGCGACCTGTGGATTGCCGCGCTTCGCTCGCAATGACGAAGGTCTCGGGCATTGTGGCTGAGGTTTCTGGCACTGCGACGCCTCAATGGCGACCGACTTGACCGGCGCTATGCCGTGCCTCCGAGAAACCGGTCGAGAATGATGAAGTGATCCTCGAACAATTCCGTTTCCATTCCCTGGATTGCGTCGATGGGAAACCAGCGCGCTTCGGCGGCGTCGTCCGCGCCCTGAATGGCCGGTAAATTGGCGGACGGCAAATCGAACCAGTGCGCATGCGTAATGATGCGCCCGCGCTGGCAGCGGTCGGGGTGGTCGAATACGGCGACTCCGCGCAGGGCGGACGGCAAATCGGCTTCGGGCACATCCAGCCCCGTTTCCTCTTTCAATTCCCGGATCGCGCCTTGCAACAGGCGTTCGCGGCCTTCGAGAAAACCGCCCGGAATGGCCCACAGCCCTTTGCCCGGAGCATGCTTTCGTCGTATCAGCAGGACGTGATTTGCCGCCGTCACCACCGCGTCCAGCGTGACGAAAGGGCCGCTGCCCCATTTCGCTTTGTAAGCGTCGATGGCCCGGTGTTCTTCCTGCATGGCGCTGAAAACAGGGCGCGCGGCCCACTCGTCGAGATAGCGGGCGACCGCGGGCGGAACGAGATTTTGCAGCGATGCGCGAGCAGTGCCCCCATTGCCGCCGGGGTTGAAATAAAGCTGGCGGATCGTGGTGGCGTCGATTTCTCCCTGGCGCTCGATGGCAAGGAAAAACCAGTGCGGAAAAATGCCAAGGTAATAGCTGGAAGCATCCTTGTGGAACCCGGCGAGGGCAATGCGCGGCGAGGCGATTCCCGATTTTTCCAGTTCCGTCCGCACGCCGGTTTCCACCGCCGCCGCCCAGCGGCGGTCGTCGTAATAGTCGCGGACGGGCACGAACGCCACCCGGTGCGCGCTGGCTTCATCGAGACTGGCGGCGATCATTGCGGCGCGTTCTTCCCAGGTGAACGGGTTTTTGGCGTTCCGCGCCTGGAAGGCGGAGCCGATGACGAGGATGACCCGTCCGGCCCGCGCCAGCGTCTCGCGCAGCAGGGCGGCATGGCCGTTATGGAAAGGCTGGAAGCGGCCTATCAGGATGGCGGCATCGAAGGTCGATTGCATGATGTCCTCGTGTTTTGTGCGAAAGGTTCAGAATACCGGACGTATCGCGCCCTTGTAACGTTTCTCGATGAATTTCCGGGTTTCCGGCGAGGTCAGCGCTGCCGCGAGCTTTTTCACCGCCTCGCTTGCCGCGTTGTCGGGCCGGGCCACGAGGATATTCACATACGGCGACTCCGCACCCTCGATGATGATTGCATCTGCGAGCGGATCGAGTCCGGCTTCCAGCGCGTAATTGGTGTTGATGAGCGCAAGGTCTACCTGCCCGAGCGCGCGCGGCAGGGTTGCGGCTTCGATCTCGCGGAACCGGAGTTTTCTGGGGTTCGAGACGATGTCGTGCACCGTCGCGGTAATGCTGGCACCGTCCTTGAGACGGATGAGATCGTGCGCGGCCAGCAGCAACAGGGCGCGTCCGCCGTTGCTGGTGTCGTTGGGCATGGCGACCGTCGCGCCTTCGGCAAGCGCGTCGAGCTTCCCGACCTTCTTGGAATACGCGCCGAAAGGCTCGATATGCACGGCGACAACGCTTGTCAGTGCCGCGCTCCGGCTTTTGTTGAATTCATCGAGATAAGGCTTGTGCTGGAAAAAATTGGCGTCGAGCCTTTTTTGCACAAGCTGCAAATTGGGCTGCACGTAATCGGTGAAAACCTTGATGTCGAGCGTGACACCCTGCTTTTCGAGCGCGGGCTTGACGAATTCGAGAATCTCGGCATGCGGGACGGGCGTTGCGCCGACGCGCAGTTCTTCCGCCGAGACCGGCGATAGAAACGCCAGCAAGACAGGAATGATCCAAAAGGACAGGACGGGCTTATCGAAAAACTGCATGACTTTATCCTCCGGAATGCTGTCAACGGTGCGTGAAACGCAGCACCAGCTTATCACCGAACATTTGCAGGGCCTGCACGAGAAACAGCAGAAAAACGACAGTGACCACCATGACGTCGTTCTGGTAGCGGTGATACCCATAGCGTATTGCGAGATCGCCAAGCCCGCCACCGCCGACGATGCCGGACATCGCCGTGTAGGACACCAGCGCGATGGCGGTGACGGTCATGGCGGCGGCGATGCCGGGCAACGCCTCGGGAATCAGCGCATCCAGCACGATTTGCCGCGTACTTGCCCCCATTGCCTGCACCGCCTCGATAATGCCGCGATCGACTTCGCGCAACGCCGTTTCGACAAGCCGCGCGAAAAAAGGTGCTGCGCCCACCACGAGCGGCGGAATCGACCCCGCTACGCCGAGCGAAGTGCCCGCGATGATTTCCGTGAGCGGCATCATCACGATCAACAGAATAATGAAAGGCACCGAACGCAGAATATTCACGACGAACGAAAGCGCGTTATAGAAAGCCAATTGTTCCAGCAATTGCCGCTTGCCGGTCAGGAACAGCAAAATACCGAGCGGCAAACCGAGAAGCAGCGTGAAAAACATCGAAATGCCGAGCATCAGCAATGTATCGAGCGTTGCCTCACCGACATCGACCCAGGGAATATTGGCAATAAAATCCATCAGCGCACATCCTCGACAACAATTCCCTCGTCACGAAGCCGACGCAGCGCCTCCTCCGTGCGCGCGCCGCTCAGGCCCAGGACAAACCGCCCGTAAGGCATATGCCTGATCCGGTCGATGTGGCCGGAAACGAACCGGAAATCCACCCCGTATTCGCGCATGATTCCGCCGAACACCGTGTCATGAAGCCCGGCACCGCGAAACGTCAGGCGCACGAGCCGCCCTTCGACATGATCGAATGCGCTGCCCGAATCCCCGTCGCCCTCTTCGGATTCGGAAACGAAGCGGCGCGACACCGGATGTCCCGGTCGCAGGAACACTTCGGCAACTTCGCCCATCTCCACGATTCTCCCCTCGTCGAGCACGGTAACGCGGTCGCACAGATTGCGGATGAGCTTCATCTCATGCGCAATCAATATAATGGTGAGATTCAGTTCCCGGTTGATTTCATCCAGGAGATGCAATACCGATTGCGTCGTCTGCGGATCGAGCGCCGAAGTAGCCTCGTCGCACAAAAGAATGCGCGGCCCGGTTGCCAGCGCCCGCGCGATGCCCACGCGCTGCTTTTGCCCGCCGGAGAGTTGCGCCGGGTATTTATCGGCATGCCCGCCCAAGCCCACCCGTTCTATCAGTGCCGCGACGCGATGCCGGATTTCGGCCTCGTCCGCCTGCCCGGCGATCCTGAGCGGAAATGCAATATTCTGTGCCGCCGTCTTTGACGACAGCAGATTGAAATGCTGGAAAATCATCCCCGCCTTCTGACGCAACGTGCGCAGGGCCGTGGCATCCATGGCCGTCACCTCCGCGCCGTCGACCCATATCCTGCCCGCATCCGGTCGCTCCAGCGCGTTGATGAGGCGGATCAGCGTCGACTTTCCCGCGCCCGAATGCCCGATGATGCCGAAAATCTCGCCCGCACCCACCTTCAGGTCAATATTGCGCAATACGGGCATGTCCTCCTGCCCGACGCGATAATGTTTGGAAACGTTCTGGAATTCGAGAACAAGGGGGCGCGCGTTCATTCGTTGCTCGCGGGATTTCCGGGCGGGAGATTTCAGGCCGTGCCGGATTTGTCCCGCGTCAGATAAGCGACCAACATCGGCAGCAGGGAAACCGCGATGATGCCCACGATAAGCAGGGAAAGATTCTGCCGCACCCAAGGCAGATTACCGAACCAATATCCCGCCAGCGTGAGCGAAAAACACCAGCTCAAGCCGCCCGCCAGGTTGAACAGGGAAAAGCGGAGATAATCCATTGCGCCGACACCAGCCACGAAAGGCGCGAAGGTGCGGAAAATCGGCAAAAACCGGGAAATGACCAAGGTCTTGCCGCCGTGGCGCTCATAAAACGCCTGCGTTTTCAAAAGCGCCTGCTTGTTGAAAAAGCGGGAGTTCTCCCATTGAAATACCTTCGGCCCGAGATAACGGCCTATCTGGTAATTCAGCATATTGCCCAACACCGCCGCCGCCGACACCGCCGCCAGCAGCCAGCCGATATTCATCCCGCCGCCGCTTTCCTCGGCACCGAGCGCCGCCAGCGCCCCCGCCACGAACAGCAGCGAATCCCCCGGCAGAAACGGTGTCACCACAAACCCCGTCTCCGCGAAGATGATGAAAAACAGCATGGCGTAAATCCATATGCCGTACTGTATTGTCATGACTGTCAGGTGTTTGTCCAGATGCAGGACGATGTCGATGAATTGGGTGATGAGTTCCATGGGGGAAAAATGACGGATGCGGAAAGCCGGGATTCTACCCTAGGGAAGCTCCGGCAAACCGCCATTACAGGCATCCAGCGCAACGCATGGATTGCCACGGGGTATGGATTGCCGCGCTTCGCTCGCAATGACGATGGTGGAAGCTGTGTGCCATGATGGCAGAGGCTGTGCCCCGATGGTGGGGACAGTGCTCGCATTCCCCGCCATGCCCTTTATTACCCGTCATTGCGAAGGGCATACGGCGGCGACAACCTGCACTGACAGGCGGTGTTACGGGAATCACGGGCACATGGATTGCCACGGCGCTTCGCGTCTCGCAATGACAAAAATATGGTGCCCGCGTTTGAACAGAAACCGCTCCAGCGCAGCTGCCCGGACGCTCACAAACCGGCTTGCGCTTCCCGCAGTATGCCCAGTGTGCTTTCGATTTCACCGCGCAATTCGGCGAGCAGCATGCGGTTTTCTTCGGCGGCGATGGCGTTTTCACGATCCAGGATGGCGGTTTCGTCGAGACGGTGGCGCGCACCGGTGATGGTAAAGCCTTGGTCGTAGAGCAGGTGACGGATTCTCCGCACGAGCAGCACTTCGTGATGCTGGTAGTAGCGGCGGTTGCCGCTGCGCTTGAGAGGCTTCAGCTGCGAGAATTCCTGCTCCCAGTAGCGCAGTACGTGCGCCTTGACGCCGCACAGTTCGCTGACTTCGCCAATGCTGAAGTAACGCTTGGCGGGGATCGGCGGCAATTCCGCGGGATGGACGGATTCAGAGGATTCGGTCGACATGGCCGGATGTCTCCACGGCGGCTTTCAGCTTCTGGCTCGGATGGAACGTCACCACGCGCCGGGCGGAAATCGGGATTTCTTCGCCGGTCTTGGGGTTGCGCCCCGGACGTTGGGGTTTGTCGCGCAGCATGAAGTTGCCGAAGCCGGAGAGTTTGACGCTCTCGCCCCGCTCCAGCGAGGCACGGATTTCTTCAAAGAAACCTTCCACCATGTCCTTGGCTTCACGTTTGTTCAGGCCAACTTGTTCAAATAGCAGATCGGCAAGTTCGGCTTTGGTCAAAGTCATGGTTCTTCCTTTTTTCAGGTGCGCAGCCGTCCGCCCACGGCATGCTCGATATGACGAAGAAGGCCGGAGACGATTTCGTCGACTTCGGCGTCTTCAAGAGTACGCAGAGTATCTTGCATGAAAATCCTGAACGCAAGACTCTTGTGGCCCGATTCGATGCCCTGCCCTTGGTAGACGTCGAAGAGGTCGATGTCCCGCACGATGTCCGGGGCGGCTTCGCGCAGGGCGTCCAGCACTTGTCCGGCACTGACGCCGAGCGGCACGACGAGGGCGAGGTCGCGCAGCAC
>JAISNX010000042.1 GCA_031276015.1 Azoarcus sp. | reverse complement strand
GAACCGCCTTCTGGATTGCCACGGGCCTGCGGCCCTCGCTTTTGACGAGGGCTTGCCTGTCTGTGCGTGACGGCAAGGCAGGCCGCGATACTTCGCTTGCGAGGAATGACAAAAAACATTCCGGCTTCGGATTGTGTCGGCATCTGAACCGAAAACGCTCTAATCGACGGGTCATTCCTGATAACACGGCTCAAGGCTGTGCATGACCGTTCCGGATTCAACAGTGATTCCGAGCCACTCAATCGTTACTTGCGAGAACAGGTCACCCGAGACATTCGTTGCCGCATAACCACGTGTCCTGCTCGGCATCGGCTTCGATGTCCATGAAGGTCTCCTTGTTCAGCGGTTCAAAGCTGGAGCCGGTCGAGCAGTTCGCGTTCGATCCTGATGGCGCGCGCCTCCTGCGCCAATACGCCGCCCGTGAGAAGGAAGGTGTCTTCCGCGCGTTCGCCCAAGGTGCTGATCCGGGCCGTTGCGATGTTGATGTCGTGGCGGGACAATATTTCGGCGACATCGAACAGTAGGCCGGGACGGTCGGCGGCGGTGATCGACAGGATGTAGTGCCGACCCGCTTCGTCGGCGCGCAGGCTGATTTCCGGCGTGATCGGGAAGTGCCTGACCTGGCGCGAGAGCCGCCCCGGCGACGGGCGCACGATTTTATCCGTGCGCAGCACGGCACCGAGGTCGTGTTCTATCAAGGAGACAATGTCGCGGTAGTTATCCTCGTCGCCGGTGTTTTGCAGGATGAAACTGTCCAGCGCGTAACCGTGGCGGGTGGTGTGCACCTTGGCTTCGAGGATGGAAAAGCCCATGCGGCTGAAAAATCCGGTCAGGCACACGAACAGGTTTTTCTGGTCGGGGGCGTAGACCATCACCTGCATGCCCGTGTCCTCGTCCGGCAGGCGTGCCCTGACCACGGGTTCGGCGGCGTCGGTCTGGAAGTAGAGAATCCGGGCGTGCCAAGCGATTTCGTCGGCGGAGTGGCGCATGAAATAAACCGCGTCGAGCTGTTCCCAGAGCGCGTCTTCGACGCCGGGGCGCAGGCCGTGGTAGCGCAGGAGTTGCCGCGCGTGGTCGATGCGGCTGTCTTGGCGTAGCGCCTGTTGCGGCGTCGCGCCGCGCAACAGGCGTTGCGTGGCGAAAAAAAGGTCTTCCAGCAACTTGCCCTTCCAGCCGTTCCACACCTTGGGACTGGTGCCGCGGATGTCGGCGTGGGTGAGGAGATAGAGTGCCGCGAGTCGCCGTTCGTTGTCCACGATGGCGGCGAACCGCTGGATGGTTTGCGGGTCGCTGGTGTCCTCTTTTTGCGCGACGTGCGACATAGTGAGATGGTAGCGCACCAGCCAGACGACGAGTTCGGTGTCCCGGGGTTCCAGGCCGTGGGTTTCGCAGAATTCCCGCGCGTCGGCCATGCCCAGTACCGAATGGTCGCCGCCGCGCCCCTTGGCGATGTCGTGGAAAAGCACGGCGATGTAGAGCAGCCAGTGGCGCTCGAAGCCGAGAATCAACCGCGTCATCAGCGGGTACTCGTGGGCATGTTCGCCCATCGTGAAGCGGCGCATGTTGCGCAAGACCATGAGCGTGTGCTGATCCACGGTGTAGGCGTGGAACAGGTCGTGCTGCATCTGGCAGAGAATCCCGCGCCAGGGCAGCAGGTAGCGGGAAAGAATCCCGTTCTGGTTCATCCAGCGGAAAGCATGCACGATGCCGCGTTTTTGCTGGAGGATCGCCAGGAATGTGGCGCGGTTGATGGGATCGGCCCGGAAGGCGGCATTGATGCGAACCCGATTGACCCAGAGCGCGCGAAACGTGCGGGCGGTCATGGATTTGAGTTCGGAGCGTTGTTGCAGCAGCAGAAAGCATTCGAGCATCGCCGGGGGATGGCGCTCGAAAACATGCTCCTCGCGGATGTCGAGCAGCTCGCGCACGGCCTGGAAGCGGTCGTTGATGATGATGGCGGGCGCGGGGGCGGGCAGGATCTCGCTGCCGTAGTTCAGGAGCAGGATGCCGTTGATCTGGGTGAGCTTCTTGGCCGTCAGGTAGTAATGCTGCATCAGGATTTCGGCGGCGCGCTTGGCGGCGTTGGCCTTGATGCCCATGGTCTGGGCGAGGCGTTCCTGGTAATCGAACAGGAGCCTGTCTTCGGTACGGCCCGAAAGGTAGTGCAGACAGATGCGCACATGTTGCAGAAAGCGTTCGCAGCCGCGCAGATCGCTGGCCTCGTTGCCCGTGATGAGGCGCTGGCGCGCCAGTTCGCGCCAGTTGCGGCCCAGGCCGGCGGCGCGGGCGATCCAGCCGAGTAGTTGCAGGTCGCGCAGCCCGCCGGGGCTTTCCTTGCAATTGGGTTCCAGCGCGTAAGGCGTATCGTCGTAGCGGGCGTAACGTTGTTCGCGTTCCAGAAGTTTCGCGCGGAAAAACGCCTGCACATCGAGTTGTTCGCGGTAACGCCGGGTGAAGTGGTCGTAGAGCGAGGTATCGCCAGTGAGCAGGCGCGCTTCGAGCAGATTGGTTTGCACGGTGATGTCGGCCTGTGCCGCTTCCAGGCATTCGTCGAGGGTGCGCACGCTGTGGCCGACGATCAGGCCGATGTCCCAAAGCGCACTGACGAATCCCGACAATTGCGCACCCAGTTCCTCGCCGGGCGGCTCGGGCAGGAGTACCAGCAGATCGACATCGGAACAGGGGAACAACTCGCCACGCCCGTAGCCGCCGACGGCAAGCAGCGCCACGCTGGCCGGGATGCCGCAGTCCCCCCACAAGCGGACGATGGCGGCGTCGACCAGCGCCGCGTGCCCATGCAACAAGGGCGTCGTCAAGGGATGCGCCTCGTATGCGGCGCGCAGGGCGGCGCGGCCCGCCTCGACCTGGCCGCGCACGGCGGCGATGCTTTCTTGCAGGCGGGCGGCATCGCTCACGGGGGAGCCTTCTACGAAAGAGGTGCCGGGGGCAGCGCGGCGATGGCGGCGTTTGTGGCCGAGGCAAGCGGATCGCCGATCAACTTGGGCGGCGGCGGGCAGCTCGCGGAGAGGGAGAGCACCTCCACGCCATCTTCCGTGACGAGCATCGTGTGCTCCCATTGCGCCGACAGGCTGCGATCCTTGGTGACGACCGTCCAGCCGTCGGGCAGTTCGGAGATCGCGGCCTTGCCCGCGTTGATCATCGGCTCAATGGTAAAGATCATGCCGGGCCGCAACTCGCTGCCGCTGCCCCGCTGGCCGTAGTGCAACACCTGCGGATCCTCGTGGAAACGGCGTCCGATGCCATGCCCGCAAAACTCCCGCACGACCGAAAAACCGTTGCTTTCGGCATGGCGCTGGATGATATGGCCGATGTCTCCCAAATGCGCGCCGGGCCGCACGGCCGCGATGCCCAACCACATGCATTCGTAAGTGACCTTGCACAGCCGTTTGGCGAGGATGCTGGCGTCGTCGAGGATGAACATGCGGCTGGTATCGCCGTAGAACCCCTGCGGTGTGACGATGGTAACGTCGATATTGAGAATATCGCCTTTCTTCAGCGGCTTGGAGTTGGGAATGCCGTGGCATATCTGGTGGTTGATCGAAGTGCAGATCGAAGCGGGGTAGGGGGCGTAGCCGGGCGGCGCGTAATTGAGCGTCGCCGAGGTGGTGTGCTGCACCTTGGCCATGTAGTCGTTGCACAGGCGGTCGATTTCGGCGGTCGAAATACCGGGCTGGACGAAAGGCGTAATGTAATCAAGTACTTCCGCTGCCAGACGGCAGGCGGTGCGCATCTCTTGAATTTCTTCGGGGGTTTTCAGGGCAATACTCATCGTGGCGTGCTCACGGCCAAAAATATGCAGCCTAACGCATACCGCGCGAACGGGCAAATAGCGGGGACTTGCGGGGGAGCAGAATCAGCCCGCAGGTGCTCGTCCGGCAATCGTTGTGTCGCAAGGGATGATGGCCTGCAATTTGTTTATCTGGTGTTCCCCGGCATCCTTCCCGAAAGACTTCGACAGGTGCTCGCTTTCGATGGCGATGTATATGACTGGACTCAGCATGCCGTGAGGATGATGTCTTCCGCCCAACCGGAATAGGGCGGCAGTCGCGCGGGCAGGCGCGGCAGTTTGTCGGCGCAATGCACGGGTAGGCCGTCGGCGCAGGGCACGGGCCGTTCGCCCACGATGAGCGGGGCGAGGTAGCGGCGTCCCGCTTCGCTGATGTGCATGCCGTCGGCGGTGATGAACGAAAGGGGCAGGCGGCGTTCGAGATTGGCGACCGTCGCCGCTTCTACCGGGGCGATGTCCCAGCGGTAGGGGTCGTCGTCCAGCCGCCGGATGGCGGCTAGCATGCCGTCGCGGCCTTCCAGCGCGTAGTTGACCGCCGCGCGGCCCACGGCCAGCGCCTGGGCATGGTCGACGGCGGAGACCCAGTGCGCGGCGCTGCGTTGCAGGTAATCGGGCGCGGCGTAGTGGCGGTGGCAGTCGAAGGTTTCGCTGAGCAGCCGGGCGATTTCCCCGCCCGCGCCGCCGAAGCGCATGTGTCCGTCGCCGCGCGAGCGCGCCATGACCGGGCTGCCGTCGGCATGCCGGATGCCTTCGGCAACCGTGACGGCGCAGTAGCCGAGGCGCGAGAGCCGGGTTTGCACGCGCGCCAGCAGGGCCGCTTCGTCAAAAGGCATTTCCGGGCACAGCACGATGTGCGGGGCTTCGTCGGGGTCGCGCGCCGCCAGGGCGGTGGCCGCCGCCAGCCAGCCGACGTTGCGGCCCATGACTTCCATGACGAATATGCGCCCCTTGCGGCTGGTCATCGAGGCCAGGTCGCGGCAGACTTCGCGCATCGAGGTCGCCAGGTATTTCGCCGCCGAGCCGTAGCCCGGACAGCAGTCGCAGCCTTCGATGTCGTTGTCGATGGTCTTGGGGATGCCGATGCAGGCGAGCGGGTAGCCGCGCCGCCGCGCCGCCGCCGATATTTTGGCGACGACTTCGAGCGAGCCGTTGCCGCCGTTGTAGAGCAGGGCACCGATGCGGTGGGCGTCCAGCACGGCGAAAAGGCGGTCGTAGAGGGCGGGTTGTTCCGCTTCCGTCGGCAGGGTGAAGCGGCAGGAGCCGAAGATGCCGCCGGGGGTGGCGGCGAGCGCGTCGAGGTCGATGCCGCCGCAGTCGTGGAGGGATTCGGCAAGGATGCCGAGAATGCCGCGCCGCGCCGCCAGCACCGTGCCGATGCGCGGCCCTTGTGCGCGGGCTTCGGCAAGGACGCCCGCCGCGCTGGCATTGATGACCGATGTCATGCCGCCAGCCTGTGCGTACAACAGGTTCATGGCCATTGCGCGCGCCGCCGGACGGTGCCGCCGCTAGAGCGTTTTCGGTTCAGATACCGACACAATCCGAAGCCGGAATGTTTTTTGTTATTCCTCGCAAGCGAAGTATCGCGGCCTGTCTTGCCGTCACGCACAGACAGGCAAGCTCTTGTCATTGCGAGGGCCGCAGGCCCGTGGCAATCCAGAAGGCGGTTCAGATTGTATCGGCGCTCCAGGAAACTGAACCGCCGCATGGATTGCCACGGCGCTACGGGTCTCGCAATGACGAATGTCATCATCCGAA
>JAISNX010000028.1 GCA_031276015.1 Azoarcus sp. | reverse complement strand
GAACCGCGCCCGAGTGTGCTCGAAAAGGAATTCAATGTCCGTTACTATGGCCGCCCTGTGTCGTTCCAGGGGGTTTCGCGCTGGTTGAAGGGCTTGTCGATTCCCACGCAGGATAAGCTTCAGGTGTTGGCGGAATGGTTGCAGGTCGAGCCGCACGTATTACGTTTCGGCATGCAGCGGTTGAACCGGATTCAGCTTAAGCGAAGTCAATGGGATATGGCCTTGCGCGGGCAAGATCGGGAGGTGCTGGAAGTCTTTGTCAGTTTGCCTGCCGAGCAGAAGCAGGTGGCGCGCGCGGTGATTCTGGCACTGGCAAAAGATGTGGAAACGCCTTGATGCCCTGGCTGTAACGAAGACTTGCGGAAACGCTGAACAAGCCTGTTATTGCGAGCGAAGCGAAGCAATCCAGTCTGAACCATTGGGGGCGGTGCGCCTGGTGGATTGCCACGGCGCTTCGCGCCTCGCAATGACGAAGGTTTGGAGGGTTGTGGCAAGGGTTCAAGGCATTGCAATGCACTCAATACCCGTCATTGCGAGGCCCAAAGGGGCGTGGCAATCCATGATGGAGGGAGCCGTGCCGGTTCACGAAATGCCGGGACTGCGTGGGTGCTATCCCGCCAATTCGTTGACCGACAGGATGCCGAGCAGGATGGCGACGATGATGGAGGCAATCGCCGCCCCGAGGAGCAGGATGAGCGCCGGTTCGAGCAGGGCGAGCAGGCGCTTGATGCCGGATTCGACCTCGCCGTCATGGATGCGCGCCAGTTCGAGCAACATGGCGTCGAGCCGTCCGGTTTCTTCGCCGAGGCGCACCATGTTGAGCGCCAGCGGCGTAAACAGCCCCGTCGCCTGCAAGGCGTCGGCCAACCGCCCGCCCTGCTTGATCGCCGGGGCCACGCCTTCCATGGCGGCGCGCAGCCGATGGTTGGACATGGTATCCGCGGCGATCCGTAGCGCCGTGACGATGGGCACGCCGTTGCCGAGCAGGGTGCCCATGCTGCGGGTGAAGCGGGTGGCCTCATATTTTTGCGTCACCGCGCCGATCACCGGCAGTTTCAGCAGGGCCTTGTCGCGCCAGCTGCGCCCGGCGGGTGTGGCGAGCCAGCGGCGCAGGCCCGGCACGATCACCGCCACGGCTAGGGCCATCGCCCACCACCAGTCGGAAAAGAAATGCCCGGCGGCCACGATGATGCGGGTCGGCATCGGCAGGGCGTCGCCGAGGTCGCTGAAGAGCGTCTCGAACTGCGGCACGACGACGCCGAGCATGAGCACGACCGAAATCGCCGCGACGAAGACGAGAATCGCCGGGTAGATGAGGGCCGAGATCACCGACTCGCGCAGCGCCCGGAGGCGTTCGAGATGTTCGGCGAGGCGGTCGAGCACTTCGGCAAGCTGGCCGCCCGCTTCGCCGGAACGCACCATGTTGATGTAGAAGTCGCCGAAAAGCGCCTGATGCGGCGCGAGCGCCTGCGACAGACCGCGCCCGGCCTTGACGGACTTGAAAATGTCGTCGAGCAGCGCACCCACCGAAGGCCGGGGAGCCATGCCGATCAAGACCCGCAAGGCATGGTCGAGCGGCAGCCCGGCGCGCAGCATCACCGCCAGTTCATTGGTGAGCACATGGATGTCGGCATTGCCGACGCCCTTGTCGCGCCCGCGGAACGCGGATTTGGCCGTGGCGGACGCGGACGCGGGCGCGGTGCGTCCGATGCCGGAGGCCGTCGTTTCCACCACCTTGAGCGGCGTCAGACCCTGCCCGAGCAACTGGCGGCTGACCGCCTCGCGGCTGGCGGCGGCGGTTTTGCCCTCCCGAATGCTGCCATCGGCCTTCGCGGCCCGCCAGACGAACTCAGGCATCGCCCTGATCCTGCGTGACGCGCAGCACTTCTTCCAGCGAACTAAGCCCGGCGGCCACCTTGCGCAAACCGTCCTCGTAAAGCGTGAGCATGCCGCCCCGGCGCGCGACGTTGTGGAGCGCGGTGGCGTCCGCGCCGCCAAGGATGGCTTCGTGCGCGGCGGCGTCCATCACGAACAGTTCGTGAATGGCCGTCCGCCCGTGGTAGCCCGTGTGCTTGCACGCCGCACAGCCGCCCGCGACGTAGGCGGTGTTGCCGCCGGGCGGCATGAAACGCGCGAGGCCGGTTTTCCGCATGACATCGTCGGCCAGCGCCACGGGCTTGCGGCACTGCGGGCAAAGGCGGCGCACCAGCCGCTGCGACAACACGCCATTGACCGAGGAGGTAATCAGATAACGCTCCACCCCCATGTCCTCCAGCCGGATGATGGCCCCCGCCGCCGTGTTGGTGTGCAGTGTCGATAGCACGAGGTGGCCGGTCAGCGCCGACTGCACGGCGATCTGGGCGGTTTCGGTGTCGCGCATTTCCCCGATCATGATGATGTCCGGGTCTTGCCGCAGGATGGATCGCAGCGCGTTGGAAAAACTCATGCCGATCTGCGCCTGCACCTGTACCTGGTTGATGCCGGAAAGCTGGTATTCCACCGGGTCTTCGACCGTGAGAATCTTGAGCGCGCCCGCGTTGAGTTTGGCGAGCGAGGCGTAGAGCGTCGTGGTCTTGCCGGAGCCGGTCGGGCCGGTCACGAGCAGGATGCCATGCGGGCGCTCGATCAGCGCGCGGTAGCGCGCCAGCGTATCGGACGAAAATCCCATGTCTTCGAGCTGGAGCCGGATGCTGGCGCGGTCGAGCACGCGCATCACCACGCTTTCACCGTGCACCGTGGGCAGCGTCGAGACGCGCAAATCCAGTTCGTGGCCCTGGACGCGGTTTTTGATCCGCCCGTCCTGCGGCAGCCGCCGTTCGGCGATGTTCAGGTGCGCCATGAGCTTGATGCGGGACGTTACCGCCGCCGCCAGCGCCGCGTCGGTTTTTTCCGCCTCCTGCAACACGCCGTCCACGCGGTAGCGCACATGAAGCCCATCCTCGAAGGGTTCGAGATGGATGTCGGAGGCCCGCAGGTCGATGACCCTGGCGATGATCTGGTTGACGAAACGGATGACCGGCGCTTCGCTCGCCAGGTCTTTCAGATGCTCGACGAATTCGCTGTCGCCGCCCGCGAAACCGGGCAGGGCCGGATTGTCCCCGCCTTCGTCCTCGCCTTCCGCCAGTTTCGCATACAGGCGTTCGAGCGCGGTGCGCAATTCGCTCTCGATGGCCAGCCTCGGCCTGACCCGCAGGCCGGTCGCCAGCCGAAGGGCCTTGAGGGTGAATTCGTCCTGCGGCGTTGCCATCGCCACATAGAGCTTGCCGTCCTCGATGCTCAGCGGCAGCACCGAATGCGCGAGCAGGTAATCGGCTTCGATGCCGGGAACCAGAAGGGGCGTGGCGGGGAAATCCTCGGCCTTCGCCAGCTTGAGACGAAGCTGCACGCTCAGCACGCGGGCGACATCGACCTCGGTCAGCAGGCCGAGCCGCACCAGCACCCTGCCGAGCAGATCGCCGATTTCGCCCTGTGCCGCCAGCGCCTGTTCGAGATCGCGCGCCGACAGGCGGTTGAGACGCACGAGCAATTCGCCCAGGCGCGGCGCGGCGGGGGGACTTGTTGTGGAAACCGGAGGCAGGGAAGCCATTGGCAGGACAGGGCCGTGTAAATGCGGCGAGTCTACCGGAAAAGCGTCGTGCGGCATGCGGGCGTTGCGGCAAATAGCGAGAGCATGGAGGACTGGCGATTCTGTCGGCATGACTGCGGAGTGTTTGACAAGCCCTTGATCGGTACTATAATGCGGGGCTTCGCGTTTGGAGGGGTTACCCAAGCGGTCAACGGGTCCGGACTGTAAATCCGGCGGCACAGCCTTCGAAGGTTCGAATCCTTCCCCCTCCACCAGCCTATTGGGTGGAACCGGCGGGGTCGCCCGTTGCTTGGCGGTTCCTTGGCAGTGCGGGTGTAGCTCAATGGTAGAGCAGAAGCCTTCCAAGCTTATGACGAGGGTTCGATTCCCTTCACCCGCTCCATCCCGGAGAAACATTCCCGAAGCCCGCATAGGCCACACGCGGTGAAATCGTCCCGCGCCGTTCCATACTTGTTTCCAAGCCACAGTCGCCCCCAAAGGGAACGCTGATTAGTTTTTTGTCATGGCGAGCGAAGCGGCACTGCCAGTGTCCCGAACATCGGAAGCAGATCCCTTTACGACTGCGTCCCGGCAATCGGCGAGGCATTCGTTTTGCAGCGGGCCGATGAAATGGCCAGTATGCCTGGCCTCCGCTTGCAGTTCTGTTTACCGGGGATTCCGGAATGTTAGACTTGCCGCTCCTTTCGCCTGCGTAGCCAAGTGTCTTCCGCCAGATCGCTGTCCCGCCACCTCGCCATCGCCTACATCGCCCTGCTGATATACGCCTGCCTGCATCCGCTGGGCGGCTGGCAGGCGAGTGGGCTGCCGATGTTCGATTACCTGATCGCGCCGTGGCCGAAATACTTCAACCAGGATGATATGGTGGTCAACGTCATCGGCTACATGCCGTTGGGGTTTACTGTGCTTGCCGCCCTGCCGTGGCGCTGGACGTGGAAGCGGCAGATCGGCGTCACAGTGCTGATCGCCTTCCTGCTCAGTTTCGGCCTGGAAACCCTGCAAGGCTTCCTGCCCTCGCGCACCGCGAGCAATCTCGACATCGCGGCCAATGTCTGCGGCGCGTTCCTCGGTGCACTGGCCGGGGCGCTCTGGGCGCGCGCCTTGTTCTCGCCGGGGCGCGGCCTGGCGCGCTGGCGCGAGCGTTATATCACCCATGGCCGGATCGGCGACGCGGGCCTGGTTCTCGTCGCGCTCTGGTTGCTCGTGCAACTCATGCCCGGTCATCTCCTGTTTGGTGGTGGCGAGTTGCGCCGCCTGTTCGGCATTGCGCCGCCGCTGCCTTTCGATGCCGGACGCCTCATCGTTTTCGAGGCCGCACAGACCGCCAGCATGATGGTTGCCGTCGGCCTGTTCGCGCGCTGCATGCTGCGCCTGAAAGGGCCGATCCTGGCCGGGGTGCTGCTGGCGCTGGGCGTCGGCGCACATATGGCGGCATGTGCCATCTGCCTCATCCCGCCCAATCCCCTGATCTGGATGACGCCCGGCGTCGAATACGGCCTGCTGGCTGGCGGGGCGCTGTTCGCCATCGCCCTGTGCCTGCCAAGAGTGGCGCAGCATGCCCTGGCAGGGACGGGCCTGTTGATGGCAACCGTCCTCGTCAACATGATGCCGGAAAGCCCCTATCTCCAGAGCGGTACCCCGGCCATCATCATGCGTGCCAATTATTCAAATTTCTACGGCCTGTGCCGCCTGGTAGCGGCGGTGTGGCCTTTCGCCGCGTTGGCCTATCTTTCCGTTTTCGGGCTGCTGCGGGGCGAGCGTCTCGAAGAGGATGGATATGGGGAACCCGCCACCACGAGGCTATAATTCCGGCTGCCCCGACTGGCCGGGGTATTCCGCCCGGCGTATGCCGTTGTGTCGGGCGATGTTCCAGTCCGGAGCAGAGGGATTTTCACGATGAACCGTCCCCTTCCCAGTGAATCCGCCGTAGCGCATGGTGCGGTAGGGAGAATCGAGATTCTGGTCGATGCACCCGCCGAAGCGCGGGGCATCGCCTTGGTGTGTCATCCGCATCCGCT
Source organism: Azoarcus sp. (assembly GCA_031276015.1). Lineage (GTDB taxonomy): Bacteria > Pseudomonadota > Gammaproteobacteria > Burkholderiales > Rhodocyclaceae > WRNU01. The sequence continues at coordinate 4,030 of JAISNX010000028.1, read as the reverse complement.
CTACGGCGGGGCCAACAACAACAAGGTGGTACACACGCTGGCACGCGCTTTCCGCGATCTCGGGTATGTCGCCCTGCGTCCCAATTTCCGGGGGGTTGGCGCGAGCGAGGGCGTGCATGACCATGGCACGGGCGAGAGCGAGGATATGCTCGCCGTACTGGATTGGGCGCGCGCGCGTTGGGGCGATCTGCCGCGTGTTCTGGGCGGTTTTTCGTTCGGTGCCCACGTGCAGATGCGGCTCGCCGTCCGCCTCGTCGCCAATGGCACGCCGCCGCGTCATCTCGTGCTGGTCGGCATGGCGGCGGGCATGGTGGATACCGGCGGTGCGCGCCGGTACGAAACACCTGCCCTTCCCAAAGGCGTTCCGGCCCTGATTATCCATGGCGAGGTCGACGATACCGTCCCCCTCGCCAATGTGCTGGACTGGGCACGCCCGCAGGCATTGCCGGTGGTCGTGCTGCCCGGCGCGGATCATTTTTTCCACGGCAGGCTGGGGTCGATACGGGACATCGTCGCGCGCAATGTCGACCCTGCCAGTCTCGCGGTCGAAAACGATGGACGCGCGCGGCATCCTGACCAGGTATGATGCGCGAAACATTGCGTTTCCGGCCATACCATGCAACAGCAAAGGAGTCATCCCATGAGCGTGAGTTACTATCAGTTGGCGGTTCTCGGCAATATCCGTGTCCTGAACAATCTGGCGCATTTGCTCGACAAGGCCGTGGAATACACCGTTGCCAACAAGATCGAGGAACGCGCCCTGCTCGATGCGCGCCTGTTCCCGGACATGTTTCCGCTGATCCGCCAGATTCGCATGGTCAGCGACATGAGCCGTTTCGCTCCGGCCTGGCTGACCGGCAAGGAAGCGCCGACATTCGAGGATACCGAAACCCGTTTCGCCGAACTGAAAACGCGCATCGCCCAGTCGGTCGCCTGGCTGCAAACCTTCAAGGAAAGCGATTTCGCGGACAGTGCCGACCGTGAAGTGCGCCTGCCATGGAATCCGGCCAAGGCGTATCGCGGCGAAGTCTTTTTGTTGCAGCACGCGATTCCCAACATCTATTTTCACCTGGCGACGGCCTACGACCTGCTGCGCCACAACGGCGTGCCGATCGGCAAGGCGGACTACCTCGGCCCCATCGACTGAGCCGCGAATCCGGAAGATTCCGCCTCGCGCCGAATGATTCGATTCAAAAACAGGAGAGTTTTACGATGCCTGAACAATACGAAGTCCATTCTCCCGCTACCAAACGCTCCGTCGCCAGCGAACTATCGCAACTGGAAAGCGATTGCACCCGCAGCGCCGAGGCGCAGACCGGCGCGGCGGCGCGTTGGCGGCACTGCCACTATCTCATAGGCATCACGGCGGTGGCCATGAGTGTCCTGTCGAGCGTGGCGTTTGCCGGAAATCATCCGGTGCTCGCGGCGACGCTTTCCTCGTTGCTGGCCGTGTTCGTGGCTGTGATGACATTCATGAAACCGTCCGCGCGCGCCTGCGAGCACAAGACGGCGGGCGACCAATACCGGGCGCTGTGCAACGAGGTGCGTATTTTCCGGGAAATCCAGCTCTTCCACGCCTGCGACGATCAATCGGCGATTGCCGGACTGAATGCTTTCGTCAAGCGCCGGAGCGAACTCGACACGGCCAGCCGCCGGGTTTGCGGCCATCTCTTCCGCTGCATCTGTCGCCGCATCCACCACCGTGGCAAGCAAAAAGCGCATGGGAGCGATGAAGGCGGCTGCGGTTGCGGCGGTGCTTGCGGCTGCGGCGAAAAGACGCCTCAAAACGGCGGGGAGAATGCCGAAAGCGTATAAATGCGCCGGTTTCGGCGAATCCGTCCGGAGGTGCTTCCCTCGCTCCGCGAAACGGGTTATTCTTCCCGCCCCTATCGACAGCCGTCGACATCCCCGCGCCCGTAGCTCAGCTGGATAGAGTACTGCCCTCCGAAGGCAGGGGTCGTGCGTTCGAATCGCGCCGGGCGCGCCAGTTTCCCGTTGCCGCATGCAGCAATTGCGCGGCACGTTCCCATATTTCCCGTCCTTGCGGTGTTTTTGCCCGCGCCGCCGCGCATTCGGCCATGATCTCTGGTCTCCCGAGTAGATCGGCCAGTGCGGCGGCTTGATCTTCGTTCGGTGTGCGTTTTCCAGTTCTCCATTGTGATACGGCGGCGTCGCTAACATTTAGGCGTTTGGACATTTCCATGTCATTTTTCACAATGCCGCTGTCTTTTGCTTCGTCTAGATAAAGGCTGATTTTTCGCATTTCATTCTCCTGTTGAGTGCCAGCAATAATATTTTTTCCCTAACGGCTTGACAAGTTTCTAACGATGCGTTAAGTTTACGCCTAACGATATGTTAGGTTTTCGGGAGGACGTCATGACAGCAAAGCAGCTATTGTGCGGGGAAGGTTATTGTAATTGGCATGTTCACGGCTTCCGTGATTTCTTCCAGTGTTGGCATGCTTTTCGTGTGAAATTCGATGAGTTTCACGCCAGCCATAGCGAGCGAAATGCGCTTGAAGTTATCGGATTTTATGCGGTCTGGGCGCAGGTGTGTCTTATCTTGCAGTTCAATAGCCGCAAATACAGAAAAATCCTTGTTGCAAACGAGAAAATCCGTGCTTTTTTGAAGGATTTTGTTCAAGGCGGTTTGTCTTTCCTTGCCGGATTCCGTGACGAGCAAAAAGCTACTCATTTGAGTTTGAGCCAAAATAATTTTATTCGGCAAGGCTTCCGTCAGGCGAAAGAAAAGTATTTGCTCGGCATTCGTAAGTACGCATTTTGCCTTGTACGGCATTTTTCCATCGGTCATTCCGGCTCTGCCCTTCAGCATCGTAGGGGCAGTTATCGCTATGACAACAGTCAGGGCAAGCAAAATCGATATTATCGTCATGACAGCATCCTTTTGAGTGAGTGGGGCACAAATAATACCTTTTCGTGTTTCTTTATGCCAATGCGGGGGTCTGCATTATTCAACGGGGGGGGGTCGTGAAATCTGCTCATCATGTATGCGACAAGGGCAACGGCGAGAGTGCCGATGCGTTCTGGCGAGCGTATGCAGTTGTGAACGCTGCTGTTTGCGGTCAATGATAACTGATTTCGGGAGTTGATTATGAAGTTGAGCAAAGAACGAGTTCTTGATTCCGCGCGTCGAGTTGTCGATATGTTGGAGTGGGATTATGACAACATGGGCAAGGTTGAGGGGATATGTCTGTTCATTAATTTGATGTTTGGCCCTGACGTTTCGCAGGAATTTTATGCGCGTTTTGATGCCTTGCGGCTTAAAGCGAAGGCGCGAGATGAGGGGGTGTCATGAATTGGGGATTGCATTTTCGGTCTTGTGCAGGCCGCTCGATCGGGCTGCTTTCCAGTGATGTTTCTCGTCGTATTCTCCTGCATCCGGATTTTGCGCCTCGTCCGGGGATTGCGGGTTTTCCACCTAGGCGCTAGGGGTTTGTCATGTCTGCATTTAAGGTGCCGTTACTGGTTCTTGGGGCTTCCTTCTACAACATTGATGGTGGTCCTTCTGGGACAAAGGTTTTTACGCAACAGGCGTCTGAGGGTAGGGCAAATGTTGCTGGAATGGAAGTTGTTGAGTATTCCGGCGAAGCGTCGTTGTTCGATCATTTCAAGGGGTTTAATTACCCGCTTGAAATGTTATGTGAAGTTCAGATTGTTCGTGCGGCAAAGGGGAAGGCTGGAATGAGGATTTTATCTGCGGTTCCTGCGAAGGCATCCGCGAAGGCTGCGTAAAATGTCCTCCCGGAAAGGCCGTCAATTGAAGCCTGCGCGGATTCCTCCCGGTTCGCCAAATATCAATGCCGGAAGTGTAACCGGCGTGAATATTGGCGCCCCGGCCCCGGCCCCGACCGTCGGCCTGGCCCCGACCGTCGCCCCGGCCCCGGCCCCGGCCCCGCGCGTCGGGCGCGCCGTGGTTTTTCCTGTAGCGCGCCAACGAGCGCGCGGGCAGGTTCTAAAGTCGGCTCATCCGTCAAGGGCGGGTGGAAAAGTTTTTCCCGTGGCACGGCGTG
>JAISNX010000123.1 GCA_031276015.1 Azoarcus sp. | reverse complement strand
CCTTGGCAAGTTGGCGCAGGAACTGCGCGGCCTGCATTTTTCCGGCTTTTTCATGCAATTCGACATAAGCGAACTTGCTGGTGCGCTCAATTGCCACAAACAGATAGAGCCGACCTTGTACGGTTTGTACTTCAGCGATATTGTGGAAATAGCCGATAGGATAGCGCTTGAATTTCTTCCTGACGGGCTTGTCGGCCTCCCACTCGGGCAAGCGCGAAATCCCATGTCGTTGCAGGCAGCGGTGCAATGAAGAGCGACTCAGGTATGGAATCGTCGGCCGGAGCGTATATAAACAATCATCGAGTGCCAGCAGGCTGTGCCGCCGAAAGGCCACGATGATCGCCTCCTCATCGGCTGAGAGCACACTTGAATGCGGCTGTTTGGGGCCAGCGGGTACGGGTAAATCACTGACCGATTGGCGCTTTCGCCATTTGGCCACGGTCTTCGGGTTGATACAAAAGCGTGCCCCCAAGGCTCTTATGCTCTCTTGACTATGTTGTATCGCTCGACGCACCGCCTGAAGTCGTTGTGGCACCGCCGCGTAAAACTTGTCCCATAAAGCATCCTTCCAGATAGTGGGTAAAACAGTACCAGAAAATGATGGGACTAAACATCTAGCGCTTGCCCGCGCCGATCTTTTCTTCCGTACCAGCCAGGAACCGCCTGATGTTCGGAGTATGACGCCAGATCAGTATCGCGCTCAGGAGCAGCACGATCACCGTGCGTGCCGCGTTGCCGCTGACGAGGCCGCCGAGGATCGGCGCGACCACCGCCGCAGTGAGGGCGGCCATTGACGAATAACGGCTCACCAGCACGACCAGCAGCCAGACGCCAAGGCTGCCGAGCGCGATAACCGGGTTGATGCCGAGCAGCACGCCGAGCGCGGTAGCGACGCCCTTGCCGCCCTTGAAGCGCAGGAAAACGCTGAAAACGTGGCCGATGAAGGCAGCCAGCCCCGCCAGCGCGGCGACCGTGGCATCGAACCCGAGCGCGGACGCGGCCCATACCGCCAGCCAGCCCTTGAAACAATCGCCCGCCAGCGTCAGGGCGGCGGCGGCCTTGCTGCCGCTGCGCAGGACATTGGTGGCACCCGGATTTCCCGAGCCGTAACTGCGCGGGTCGTCAATGCCGAACAGACGGCTCGACACAATGGCGAAGGGCACGGAACCGGCAAGATACGCACCAGCCAATAGCAACACGAGGGGGAGAGTTATCATCGTTTTTCCGGAGAGTTGTGCATGCCCGGTCGCGGGCGGCTAAAATTCTGCGGCAATTTTATTGGGAACCGCGATGAATTTCATCTTTATTGAAGGGTTGCGCGTCGATGCCTGGGTGGGAATTCATTCCCGCGAGCGCGTCGCGCCCCAGACGGTCGAATTCGACTTGAGCCTCGGCGTGCCGGAAGCCGCCACCCTCCACGACAATATTGCCGATACCATTGATTATGCGGCGGTCGTTGAATATATCCGGGCCGAACTCGCGGGCCGCCATTTCAATCTGCTCGAAACGCTGGGCGAATTCGTCGCCGGTCTGCTGTGCGAAAAATTTGCCGCGCCCTGGGTGAGGATACGGCTCGCAAAACTTGGCGCGATAAAAGGCGTGCGGCGGCTTGGCGTGTGTATTCAGCGCGGAAAGCCGGAAAGCGGTGCTCCCGGCGGAATGGAGGGCGAGGAATAGGCTCCGAATGCAGGGCACCGAATGCGGCAATGGCCGGAGCGCGACAATGATGGTGCGTCGCCACGATAACGTGGGTCGATACGTCGCCATAGGTAGAAAGCAAAAAGCCCGGTGAACCGGGCTTTTTGCGCGACATGAACACCGGCGGGTGGAACGGTGCCGGTTATTGAATGTTCAGGCCGCAAGCTTGTCCAGCGTGCCGCCATTGGCCAGGTATTCGACAACCCATCCGGGCTTGCGGCCATGGCCCGTCCAGCCCTGGCTGGGATTGACCGGGTTGCGGTATTTGATTGCCGCGCCGGAACGGGACGTTGTCGGCACTTCGCTGGCATCGCCCGCGACGGCGATTAGTTCATTAAGGGACAAGCCCTGATCGGCAGCCAGCTTTTGTACTTTCTTGATCAGGCGTTGGGTTGCCGATCCCCGGCGACGGATTTCTGTTTCGACTTGCGCCCGCAGAGTGCGCAGTTCGGGCAAGGGCAGAGTTTCGAGATCTATCATATTGCTCTCCATGAAGTTACCTGGGGGGTTAAACGTCGCTCGAACGCCGTTGAGACGTTTCCGAGAACACCACGGTAATGGTGCCCCACAGATATGCGATGACTGTTGTCGCTCCAGGATGCGAATGCAACAGCGTACAGCACCGAAATGCCATGGCGTGCATTCTGCCAGCGTTCGTTTTTAAATGCAAACTCTTTTACTTCCGCTTGAGGAAAGGCCGTGAAATACCAACACTGCCGATGCGAGTAAAGGGCGTGTAAGCCGCTATTAAAAGAGGCAGGCGGGGAGTTGCTGGGCGGAATCCGTTCGGCAGCGTTCGATTCGTGCATTGAGGCCGCCATGTGTTCCCTGTGTCTTCCGTGTACGCGGAAATGGCGCGAATGGTCAATCCAGCGCGTGGAAGGGAAACGCTTATGCGAGAGTCCCGCGAGCAATGCCGCCGCGCTGGAAAATTTCCCGCCGCCAGCTTGCGATGGTGGCGCGGAAATCGGGAAACTGCGCGCTACGCCCTTTAGCTTCCGCCACGGGGGAAGGGGAAAGGGACAGGGCATCCCGGTGTTTTGCGAGGAAACGGCGACCGTATTCTTGGTACACTTCATCGAAATTGCCGTACGAAGCATGGAATACCGGGATGTCGCAGCACACGCCCAGTCTTTTGCCGACGCGCCAGGCTGAGAAGCTGAAGTCGAGATCGTAGAGATGAAAACCGTCGAAAATGGTTTCGTCGAAACCGATTTGCCGCGCCGTTTCCCGGCGGGCCAGGATGCACAGGCCGTCGATGGCCTGGATGTCATCCACCACGGGCCAGGGATCGGTGTTCCATACGCTGAGATGGATATTCGGGCCGCAGGGGTTCGCCACGGCACCGGAGATCCAGGGAAGGCCCGCTTGCCACCAGTATTCGGATTCGAGACGCCTTGTACCCGCAAAGCCCAGGATGTCGAATTTTTGCAGGCGTATGCGGATTTTCCGCGCGAAGTCTGGGTCGAGAATCAGGATGTCGTCGTGCGAGAAAACCACGATGTCGCCCCGGCATTGGCGCAGACCCCGGTTGTAGCCTTCGGCGAGCGATAGCGCGTCGTGGATGCCGATGATCTCAAACGGCACGTCGGCGAACAGGCGTGTGTAGCAGGCGCTGGTCTGGGCGAATTTCCATGTATCGACACTGCATACGATCACGGAAAAGGAAGGCGCGTTCATGGCGGTGTTTCCGGGGCAAGGGAGGGGGTGCCGTGCACCAGGCTTCGCATGGCGGCGGCAAAGCCGCGCGCAAACGAGGCAGGGTCGTTCAGGCCGCGTTGTTGCATTCGCGCACGCAGGGCCGGGTCGGGCGCGGGACGAGGGCCGTGTGCCAGCTGGCGCGCCAAGGCAACGTATTCTTCCGTGTCGCGCGCGATCCAGTGCGCCGCGCCCGCCGCCGCCAGCAGGACGGCGGCGCGGCGCGACCACGGCAAGGGGCTGTCGAGGACGATGCACGGTTTGCCCATCCATAACGCGGCGGGCAGGGCCGGGTCGCCGCTGTCGATGGGCGGGCAGAGGCCGACATCGACGGATCGCCACAGGCGGCAGAGTTCTTCCGCATTTCTGGCCCGCGTGAAGCGCAGCCGTTCCGGGGCGATGCCGATGCGGGTGAAGTGGCCGCGGATGAAAATCTTCGCTTCGTGCCCCAATGGCCCGAGGTTCAGGAGCAGGGTGGCGTCGTCATGGGTTGCGAGGACTTCGGCGAAAAGCCGCCAGCTGTCGCCGTTTAGCCGGTTCGCGGCACCGAGGCAGGCAAAGGCCGGACGGTCGGCGTCGGGCGCGTCCGGCATGTCGAGGGGCAATTCGGGGAAGTTGTATACGTCGCCTGGCCCCGGAAGCGGTACGCAGGGCAGGTGCCCGTCTATGCCCAGATCCGTTCCGGCCAGGGTTCGGCACGCGGGCAGCAAGGGCGGCAGGGGCGTTTCGCCCCAGAGCAGTTTGTGGGGAACCGGCGCGCGCGCGAACAGGGCGGGGCTGTCCTCCGGGCCGTAGGCTTCGAGGTCGATCAGGATGTCCGGCGCGAGTCGATGCAGGGATTGATGCAAGAAGGCAAGGCTGTTGTTTTCGTGGTCGATGGGCAGGATGTGATCGAACAGCAGGAAGTTCAGGCTGGTATTGCCGGACGTGTCGGGCATTCGATAGATGCGCTTGTCGTTGCAAAGCAGGGTCAGGATGAAATCTTGTGCTGGCAGGTGGGCGAGCAGGGTGTCGAGCCGCCCGAGGCGGGCTTCGCGGGCGATGTCGCCCAGCAGGAAAGCGATGTGTATCGGGGCGTCCGCGGGCCTGGCGACGGGCGCGGCGTTTCCGGTTTCCCGGAAGCTTTCGGGCGTCAGGGCGGCGAGCCGGTTCTGTATTTGCTCCAGGACGGCGATCAGTTGTTCGCCCGTCGGGTCCGACCAGGCGAGGCCGCGTGCCGCCAGCAGGTCGTCTTGCATGCCGGTCGAAAAACGCCGGTCAGCCTGGGTGAGTCCGTCGAGGTCGCCGCGTTGCGCCAGCATGCAGACGAGGGTGTGGCGGATGTTGTCGCGCGCGGGCGAGTCTATGCTGGAGGCGCTTTCGAGCAGGGCAACGGCTTCTTCTCCTTGTCCGGATTGGAACAGGCTTTGCGCCATGGCGGGGTAGACCATCCACAGGTCGGGCTGGATGGCCAGTGCTTCGCGCAGATATTCCACGGCAAGTGCCGCGTCGCCCGTTTGCAGGAAGTTTTCGCCCATGGCCGCCATGAGGTCGGCCCTTTCGGGGGCGAGCCGTTGCGCGCGGGCGAAAAATTCGCGCGCTTCCTGGGGGTTTCCCTTGCGGGCGCGGATGAAGGCACGCCATGCGAGCGGGCGCGGGTCTTTCGGCGTCTGGTGTTGCAGGTCGGAAAACAGGGCATCCGCTTCGGCGAAGCAGCCGAGGCGGAATGCTTCGATGCCCTGCGAGAGCAGTTTTTCCCGACCCGCGAGGATGTCGGCCTCATCGCGGGGAGATGCCGGGGCGTTTCCCGTTGCGTACATGGCCTCCGCACGCGACATGGCTTCCGGATGGTTTGCCGCCATGATGTTTTCCGGGTTTTTGAAGGCTTCGACCGGAAAGCTTTCTCCGGCCAGTATCGGGATGAAAGCCGTTTGTTTGGGCCGGGCGAATTTCGTGATGGCGCAAACGGAATCGTAGAAGCAGATGCTGGCGATTTCTTCCCGATAGCCGGACAGGAATGGCGATTTGTCGGCGAGCGACAGGAAATCGTCCGCCGTGAAGTATCCGTAATTGACCGTGTCGGCGAAACGCTTGAAAAATTCGATCGAGCTGTCTTTCCGGTACAGGCCGCCGCCCCATTTCTTGTTGAAACTGGTGTGCAGGTCTTCGGTGATATAGATTCCGCCGGGGTTCAGTTTCTTGAAGAGGTTGATGAAGGCCGTGATGACGTCCGCGCACTGGTGGGAGCCGTCGTCGATGATGATGTCGAATGTCGTGTCGGCGAATACGCGGTTGATGAAGTCGACGTCGGCGGCGCTGCCGTGATGGAAATGAATGCCGTCGATGAATTCGAGTTCGAGGCATCGGGGGTCGATGTCCACGCCGTGAAGTTCCGTGCCGGGCGGAAGGTATTTTTTCCATATTTCCAGCGAGCCGCCGTTTTGCACGCCGATTTCGAGCAGGACGAGTGCTCGCCCGGCATCGAGATGGCGGGCGAGGATCTGGTCGTAGATGAAGGGATAGTGCGACCATTTGTTCGAGGCAAGGCCGTGATGGTCGCGGTAAACGCTGTGGAATGCCCGCTTTTGCCAGGGGTGTTCGTTTGTCATGCCTGCCTTTGCTTCCGTGTTTTCGCGTCCGTGTCGGTCGTCGCGCCGTTTGTGGCCGGGGTCTGTTTCTCCGCGCTTTCGGCGCACCAGCGCCGCCACATGCCCCGGAATGCCGTCTCCAGGTTCCGGGCCATGCGCGGCGCGTCGAGCAGCGGGCTGGCGAGCATGCGTTCGCGCAGGCCCGCGCGCAGTGCCTTGAGCCGTTCGCGGTCGTGGGCAAGCCGCACCGCGATGTCGACATAAGCCTCGGCGCTGTCCGCCACCAGTTCGTGCAATCCGGCGTTTTCCAGTATCGCCTTGCCCATGCGCGCGCAAAGATGTTCGCCGGGCCAGGTGACGAAGGGCACGCCCATCCAGATGGAATCGTAGCCGGTGGTGCCGCCGTTGAAGGGGAAGGGGTCGAGTCCGAGGTCGATTTCGTTGTAGCTCTCGTAGTATTGCTGCCTCGGTGCATAGCCCCGGAACGCCAGTTGCCGGGGATCGACGCCGTGGCGCTCGAATTGCCCGGTGAAGTAGCGGATGGTGTCGTCGTCCTTGCCGCCGATGGCGACCAGGATCATCCGCGCTTCCGGGAGTCGAACCAGGATGCGGCTCCATAGCTCGATGGTCTTTTCACTCGCCTTGCGGAAGTGGTTGAGACAGGCGAATGTGAAAGGCGTTTGCAGGCGCTCGCACGGCAGGCCGGGCGCGATGGCCGCCTCGCTGATGTCGGCGCGCACGCCGTAGCAGTCCGGCAGCGGCCAGGGCGTTTCCGAACACCACTCGCCTTTTTCCAGTACCGGATCGGGGGGCGTCAGGATGTAGTCCATCGCCGTCATGCCGCTGGTGCCGGGAAATCCCAACCAGCTCGCCTGTATGGGCGCGGGTTTGCGCGCGACCATGTCGGTGCGCCCCCCATCCGTGAAGCCGTTGAGGTCGACCAGGATGTCGATCTCGTCGCCTTCGATCAGGTCGGCCAGCGAATCGTCCCCGATGCCGACAACGGTGCGCCAGTGGTCGGCATGCTGTTTGATTTGCCGGGTGATGGCGTCCTCTTCGGAGAAGTTGTAATAGACGAAGATTTCCAGCCTCTCGCGGTCGAGATGCGGAAGAAACGGCTGCACGAAGGCCGAAACCGGGTGGCGGCGCATGTCCGAGGACAGCCAGCCGATGCGCAGCCGCCGTTCGGGGTTGCGGTCGCGGTCGGCGAAATCGTTCCCGCGCAGGTGGGGGCGGAAAATGTGCTCGTCCATGGCACGGGCAACCGAGAGAATGTCCGCCGCGCTGGCCGATGAGGCACTGACCAGCGTCCATAACGTCTTGCTGTAGGTCGTGTGCGCCGAGGGCTGGCGCGTCCGGGCGCGGTCGAGCAGCGCCAGGGCTTCGTCGTGGCGGCCCTGGTCGTTGTACCAGGTTGCCAGGTGCAGCATGGCAGCGATATTGTCCGGGTCTTTTTCGAGCAGGGTGTCGGCGGCCTTGCGCACTTTTTCGCTTTCCCCGGAGCGGGTGTAGACCGCGAGCAGCAAGTTCCAGGCGTCGATGTTGTCGGGGTTGCGTTCGACGGCCATTTCCAGGCTTTCGCGCGCCATTGGCGTCCAGTATTTGAGCGTGAATACGGCACCGAGCTTTTCGAGTATCCAGTCGTCGGAGGCACCGAGCGCGTGCAGGCGTTCCATGGTGTCGATGGCGGCCAGCGCATCGCCGTTCATGACCTGGGTGATGGCGAGTTTGGATTGGATGTCTCGCTGTTCGGGGGCAGAATCTGCCGCCTGTTTGAAAAATTTTGCCGCTTCCTGCGTGTCGCCCCGCGTCAGTGCCAGATCGCCCGCCAGATCGAAAGTGCTTGTCGCCGTCGGCACCAGGGTGAAAAGGGTGTGCAGGGCGTCACCCGCCTTGTCGAGCACGTTCTTCTGAATGTACAGGTGGCAGAGCGAGACCCAGGCATCCGGGTAGTGCGGCGCGAGGGACGTTGCTTTTTTGAAGGCCGTCAGGGCTTCGTCGAGTTCGCCCAGGCATTGGCAGGCCAGCCCGAGCAGGCAGTAATGCGCGGCCTGCGGATGGGGCATGCGCACGACTTCCAGCAGGATGGATTTGGCTTTGTGCCAGTTACCGGCTTTCACATAGCCGCCGCTCAGGCTGCACAGCACGCCGGTATCGCGGGGGGCGAGGCGGCGCGCGGCGCGCAGATGGGCGAGGCCGTCCTTGACCTGGCCCAGACGCCCGAGGGTTTCGCCGAGGCGCTGGTGGTAACGGGCATTGTCCGGCTGCAATTGCGCCGCATGCCCGAAAAAGCTTGCCGCCGTGTCTGCCTGCCCGATGCCCGAGGCGACTTCGCCCAGGCCGTACCAGCCCCGATGCGCTTGCGGCGACAGGGTGACGGCCTGCTCGAACAGCGCGCCCGCGCTGGTGTAGTCCATCTTGTCCAGCGCCTTGCCTGCCTTGGCGAGCAATTGTTTCAGCTTGATGGACATGGGGATATGTCTCCGGAGACGGGCGAGGCACGAGTCTCGCTATTCATGACGGGATGGACAAGATAAGCAATTCACAAGCCAGGCGGTTTTCGCGGTGCATGGCGGGCTGCGGGGGCGGCATATGAATCGCGCTTCCGGCCGGAATGTGTATTGCGGGCAAATCCGGCTGGCACGCTAAATGCTTTGGGGAGTGCAAAGGCTCCGCGCGGCGTGTTCGCAAGCGTCCCGGCGAAATGGGTAGCTGTATGCGGAAACCCGGTCAATTTTTTCGGAGGAGAACAAAATGCCCCAAATCATCAATACCAACATTTCATCGCTCAATGCGCAGCGCAATCTGAATACGTCGCAAGGTTCGCTGAGCACCGCGCTGCAACGCTTGTCGTCCGGCCTTCGGGTCAACAGTTCCAAGGACGACGCGGCCGGCCTGGCGGTGGCCGAGAAGATGAATTCGCA
>JAISNX010000161.1 GCA_031276015.1 Azoarcus sp. | reverse complement strand
CGGTCGACGGTGTGCAACCCTTGATCGACAACGCGGGCGTTTACGCGCTGGGGCTTTCCAACGGCATCGGCAGCTTTTCCGGGCAGTCGAACTACGTCGGCAAATCGGAAACCGACGCCACCATGCTGAACCTCACTCACGACATCACCAAGACCTTCAATGTCTTTCTGGATGCGAGCTACGACTATAACAAGACCGAAAGCGCGGGGAATTACCACGGCTTCGGCGTCGTCACGGTGCCGGTCGGTGCGCCCAACAATCCCTTCGATCAAGCCGTGACGGTCGCCTACCCGGTCAACTACGGGGACGGCATCTCTCTGGAAAAACGTACCGTCAAGACCAAGGCCGCGCACGTGGCGGTCGGCTTCAACTGGGAAATCACGCCGAAGTGGCTGCTTAGCTTCGACTATTCTTATAGCTGGGCGCGCAACGATCTGAAATACCAGCGTCGCCCGACGTCGAGTTCGAGCGGTTGCGCCGCGCCGACCACGGATTGTCTGACCGCAGCAATCAACAACGGCACGCTGGATGTGTTGCGCGATGTCACCAGCTACACCACGGACATCTCGCCGTACTGGGCAGTGGCACCGAACTTTACCGAACAGAAACTGGACGATACCAATCTCCGCGCGGCGGGCACGCTATTTTCCTGGTACGCGGGCGACATCAAACTGGCGACGGGCATTGGCTACCAGCACTTCTGGAGCGAAGGGCGCTCCGAGACCGGCGTCATGAGCGATCCAAACGCGCCGACAACTATCCGCAAGCAGGATTCCAGCAGCTTGTACGCCGAACTGACCGTCCCCTTCATCTCGCCCACGATGAAACTGTCCGGCGCGCGACTGCTGGAAGTGCAACTCGCCGGGCGGCACGAACGCTACAAAAACCTCACCGCCGACACCAAGTTCGATTCCACCACGCCGACCGTCGGCTTCCGCTTCATGCCCCATCAGGCCGTGCTGTTGCGTGCTTCCTGGAGCAAGGGTTTCGTCGTGCCCACGGTTGCCCAAATCACAGAGCCGACCCTCGGTACCAGCCTGACCAAAGTCACCGATCCGCGCGACGGCAAGTCATATGACATTCAGACGTTAGGTAGCGGCAACCCCGACATCGAGCCGGAAGAATCCAAGAGCCGCAGTTTCGGCATTGTGTTCATGCCCGTTCCCGATCTGCACTTCTCCGTCGACTACTACAAGATCAAGAAAACCAACAACATCGCCAACCTGACCGCGCAGGATATGCTGACCAACGAAGCCCTCTTCGGCGACCGCGTCACGCGCGACCCGGCAACGGGCCAAATCACCCAAGTCTACATTGGCTACGTCAATGGCCTGTGGCTGGAAACCAGCGGCGTCGACACCAACGTCAGCTACGCCACCGGTACTCCCATCGGCAATCTGAGCCTCAATCTGGGTTACACCTACGTCAACCGATACAAGCAACAACTCGATCCGGGAACGGCTCCCGTCGACTACCTCAATCTTCCGTCGAGCGGCGCGTTGCGGCACCGCCTCAACGCCTCCGCCTACCTGAAGATCGACAAGCGATGGAGCGCGGGATGGGGCATGCAGTATTACGGCGCTTACAAGATCGACCCATCGGATACGACCTCCATCAAGCAGCAGGGCAGCGGCAAGGTCAAGGCCCTGTCCAGCCACGACGTTTTCGCGCGCTATGTGTTGCCCAAGCTCTCCAGCCACCAGGGCGGGACGCAAGTAGAACTGACCCTGGGCATCAAGAACCTGTTCGACAAATACGCCTGGGACATGTCTCAGAGCACCTACCTGAGCATCTACAGCGACCCGCGCGGACGCCAGTACTACACCAACCTGAAGGTCTCGTTTTGAAAACCGCGCGGCACCGCGCCGGGTGTTCGTCGAGTGGAGGCTGCCCGTGAATGCGGGTAATCGCCGCCATGTGGATTGCCACGGGCCTTCGACCCTCGCAATGACGGGGTGGGAAATTCGTCATTGCGAGGCGCGTAGCGCCGTGGCAATCCAGTGCATTCGTCTAACTTTATATAAAACAAACACTTGTCCGTTCGCAGCAAGTGTCCGGAAAATGAGTGCAGTCATTTTCAAAAATCACTGCACTCATTTTTGGAAATCAGTGCGGTCATTTTTAGAAATGAGTGCAGTCATTTTTTACAACACTCGCAGTCATCCTCCGTCGACGAGACTATCCCCGCCATTGCGAGGCCCGAAGGGCCGTGGCAATCCATGCCTCGCGGTGCCGCGTCGCCACGAAAATCCCTCCACGGAGCGTGAATAATGGAAGAACACCAGCTTGTCCAGCAATTGCGGAGTGTCGGGTTACGGCCCACGGTCGCGCGCTTGCTGCTTCTGAAAACCCTGCACGAATCGCCCGGTTCCCATTATGTGGAAACGCTCTACCGGGAACTGGGCAGGCACGGAACGCCGCTGGGTATGACATCGATCTACCTCGCATTGTGGGACATGCACAAGGCGGGCTTGCTGATGGCCGTCCGGGATGCGAGCCATTCCGTGCATTACCGCCTTCCGTCCGACGCGCCGCCAATTTCCATCGTCTGCGGTGGCAAGGTGGTGACGGTATCCAGCCCGGAAATCCATGCCCGCATCCTTTTCGCCGCCTCGCGGGCGGGGCTGGATCTGACGGGGCGGGATTTCGATCTCCACGTCCGGATAAACCGGCGGGACGCGGACTGTACGCCGCCCGCCCCGGATGCGACGTAAGGCGCAATCCGGCAGACACCACGACGGCATCTGTTTTTTACACCACGAAAGGAAGCAAAATGAACGCGAAACAAAGAACACGCCCGCAAAATCTCTGCATGGGCATCGTGCTTCTCGGCCTTTGCGCCGCAGTACAGGCGCATCAAGTCTGGCTGGAGCAACCGGAAAGCGGCAATGCCGTCCTCCGCTTCGGCGAATTCGGGGAGAACCTGCGGGAAACGTCTCCCGGCCTACTGGACAATTTCGGCGCGCCTTCGGCGAAGCTGTTTACGAAGGGCAAGGCACGGGAGATAACGCCCGTCAAGGCGGCGATGGGCTTCACCCTGCCCGTCAGGGCCGCGCGCGGGGAGAGCCTGACGGCGGAAGACAGCTTGTTCCCGATCCGCGTATCCGCCAGACGCGAAGGGCCGGAAGGCCGCGAGGGCCGGGGCGAGGGCAGCCGGGAGGGACGGGAAGGTGCTCGTGAAGCGCGGGAAGGTGGTCGTGAAGGCCGGGGAGAAGGCGCTCGGGAAGGGCGCGAGGCGGCGCGGGAATTCCGTAGCCTGTTCTGGCCCGCCGCGCGTTTCGTCACGGATTTTTCCGCCCAGACACCCGGTCTGACGCTCGACATCGTTCCGACCGGCAAGGCGGGCGCGTTCAAGGTGACGTTCAAGGACAAGCCCTTGCCGAAGGCGGATGTCCAGATCGTCGTCCAGTCCGGCTGGCGCAAGCGGGGCCGCACCGATGCGGAAGGGGTCGTGACATTCGATCTTCCCTGGAAAGGACAGTACGTGCTGGAAGTGAGCCATGTCGAGCGCACGCCGGGCGAGCGCAATGGTGAGAAGTACGACAGCATCAATTACGCGACGACACTCACATTCGTGCAGCCCACCGGAGCCGCGCCCGCACCCGCTGGTCCGGCAGCGAAGCCGAATCCGGGGAAATAGTGCGTTTTTGGCTCAAATGCCAACATCTGTCATTGCGAGGCCCGAAGGGTCGTGGTAGTCCATACGGCGTGTAGATTGCCGCGCTTCGCTCGCAATGACGAGACCTCCCCCGTTTCAAGGAATTCCCCTCTCCACTTTGGGGGGAAAAGTGGCCGAAGGCCGGGAGAGAGAGCTTCAACCAACCGAAGCGTAGCGACGCTGATTTCCTTGCGGCGGAAAATTGACGAATGTTTCATTTTCCCTCCTTCTTTTTATTTTCTTTCAACGGATTGAAATGGCAACGCCATTGTTCGGCAAGCACCGGCAAAGCGCAAGGCGGGGGTTCTTCCCATCGAAACCCGATCACCAGCGCAACCGGATGATGGCCGCTGGTCATGCGGCTTGACAAAAATCGCCTCATATCGCAGGATCATTTCGCGGCACGGGATGCCATGCCAACACCGCAGGAAAAACGACAAATGCCGAACTACGCGCCGCTTTTACGCCCGGCACGTCCGGACGACCATTTCGCCATCGAAAAAATCTGCTACGAAGCATTCAGGAACGCGCCTCACGCAAGTGGTGTCGAGGCGCTGCTGACACACAGGCTGCACGGCAACCCCGCATTGGTGCGGGAACTGGATTTCGTCGCGGAAATTGCCGGGAACGTGGTCGGAAACATCGTGTATACCCGAAGCAAGGTCGCCAATGATACCCGCGAATGGGAAACGCTGACCCTCGGCCCCGTGAGCGTCCTGCCCGCCTGGCAGCGGCGGGGCATCGGCTCCGCGCTGATAGAACAGACGCTGAAACTCGCACGCGCCATGGGCTTTCGGGCAGTCATCCTTTTTGGCCACGAAAAATATTATCCCCGCTTCGGATTCAAAAACGCCGAAAAATACGGTATTACCACCCCGGACGGTAAAAACCTCCCCGCATTCATGGCATTGCCGCTCTGCAAAGGCGCACTGGACGGTATAAGCGGACGATTTGTGTACGACCCCGCATTTGAGAGCATTGGCAAGGCCGAATCCGATGCCTTCAATACCCGATTCCAGATTCCGAATCCGGACGTCGTTTTCCCCGTGCCGTCGTTTCTCGTAACCTATGTGAAGCCGACCATCCGTAATAAAAATATCATCGTCGGCGATTTCACCTATTTCAGCGATGTCAATTTTGAAAGCCGCGTAACGCACCATTACGATTTCTACGGCGACAAGTTGATTATCGGAAAGTTTTGCCAGATTGCCGCCGGGGTGGAGTTCATCATGAACGGCGCGAATCATCGAATGAACACGGCCTCTACTTTTCCGTTCTACATTCTGGAAGGCTGGCAGCAAAACGCGCCGCCGCTATCGGAACTTCCGCTGAAAGGCGACACGATCATCGGTAACGATGTCTGGATAGGCCAGAACGCGGTGATATTGCCCGGCGTCCATATTGGTAACGGCGCGGTCATCGGCGCAAATGCGATCGTAGGCAGCGATGTGGACGCCTATACCCTTGTTGCGGGCAACCCGGCAAAGCCGATACGAAAACGCTTCGACGACGAACTCATCGAGCTACTTCAAGCATTCAAATGGTGGGATTTGCCCGTGCCGGAAATCCAGAAATCATCCCCCTCCTGTCCGATAGCGATCCGGAGCACGTGAAACGTGTCCTGAAGGAGAAACCGGGAAGCGCATGATCTAATACATATTACAAGGGACATAACACCCCGGTGACGGGGCACAGAGAGCCGCTTACTTACTGTGAACAGACCCCAGGAACAGGCGCGTTTTCAGCGAAAGGATTGATGATCTGAAGCGTATGGTTGACGACCTGTTCATGTTGCAAATCTTCGGAAAGCAAGATTTTGCAGTTCGTCAGGATAGCGGCGGCGACTATAGTGGAATCCCACCAAGAGAAGTTGTATCTATTCTGCACGGCCCATGCCGTCTTGAATAAATCGACACTGGGCGCAACGGGCCGCCAATGCTGCAACGAAAGCACGTCAGCCTGGACAGCGGCCACGGCCATGGCAAGTTTTTTCGGGTGAGTGGCAATAGCATAGAACTCGATGAGTACCTGCCAAGACAATCGCCCCGTCCTGGTTTTGGCAAGACAGGACAGCCAGTCGAGAGCAAGCGTATTTTTGCGGAGATCGCGCGCATCCCGCGCATAGGCAAGGATATTACTGTCAACAAAAACAGGGCAAATAACCGAAAAACTCACCGGTGCGCTTCCCGGTCGTAAAGCTCTTCGCGCGTGGGCCAGCTCCGGCCATCCTCGCGTTTTGGGGGGGACAGATAAGCGTCCCGCGAAAAAAAATCCGCCATCGCCTGTTCGTAAGCATCGTCGGCCACGAATTTCTCTTTCACGAGTTCTCCTACGTAACGGGAAACGCTAAGGTGGCGCGACGCAGCCTCTATCCGAAGACGTTGAAGCACTTCTTCACTGGCATTGATGGTAAGCGAAGGCATCAGGGAAAACTCCAAAACTTACGAAATCAGTGTATCACAAAGTTCGTAAGGCAACGGCATGCCCAATCCCTGACGCCAAGGCAATCTCACACGCGGCTGTCGTAAGCATTTGAGACGGGTTCTCAGCGCAATCCCCAGCGCAGGATGCCTGGTCGCCAGTTCAATATCAGCGCCAGCGCGGTCGAGGTGATGGCGAGAAAACCGAACCAGACGGCGATGCCGATAGAAAGGCCATGCGCAATGATGGCCGGGGGAAGCGCCAGCGCCAGCAAGACATATCCGACCACCAAACGCAAGCGACGGACGCGGAGAGAACCGGCGGCGGCGAAAATGTCCTTGGCGTGGCGCTCCATGCTGGCGCTGATCGCCGCAAATCCCCAAAAGCACAGTACGAGAGACAGGATATTCACGCAGCTTCCTCCATGGTGACGGGCAAGGATGCGCCGGGTTCCGTTTCCGGGCCGGGATCGGGGTCGGGTTCCTCTCCCCTGGTGGGAGCGGCGGCGAGGCGCACGCGCGGGACGTGGGTGTGGACTTTGTACGCGGCAAAGAGCAGCCCCGCGCCGGAGACGAGGGCGCAGAGGTCGAACCCGACAAGCAGCCCGGTTCCCCCCGCAATGCTGCCGGGTAGCGCAAGTCCGCCCGTGGCCGCATTGAGGAGCGGCAGAAGGGCGAACAGCACGCCTGCGCAGGCAAGTTGTTCGACCCATGCCGCTTTGGGGCGACGCAGGGCGGCGTGGGGGAACATGACAGCCCAGGCGATGAAAAAAGCGTAGATTTCCCAATCGGCGCGCGCGGGCAGACTGGCGGGAATCAGCCGATTGGCCCAGAAGTGAACGGCAATGGCGGCCATGAGTCCAGCAATGCTGGCGATGTTCAGCACTTCGACCAGCCGGTGGCCCCAGTGGGTGCGGGCTGCCTCGGCGGTTTTGCGGGCACGGGCAATCGTCCACATGACCAGGCCGCTGGCGATCATCAACGCACCGCCGACGCCGGAAAGGAACAGCAACCAGCGCGGCACGGGGGTAGCGAAGAAGCCCCGGTGCAGGAGGTTGAGCACACTGCCGACCGCTTGCACGGCACTTTGTTCGCGCGGGGCGGACGCGCCGAGCGGCTCGCCCGTCACGCCATTGAAGCGCAGCGTGGGAACGTTGCGCCCGCCGGTAAGGCCGGGGAAATTCATCTGGCGCAGTTCGATGACGGCGTTGCGGTCGCCGGGGTGGGTAATGGTGATGCTGCCCACGCGCTTGCCGTCGCCCCAGGTGTTTTCCGCTTCGGCAATGAGCGGGGCGAAGCGGGTTATCAGCGGGGCGCGCTCGCCCGAGGCTTGCGGCGTCTCGGCGGCTCCCATGGACGAACGCATTACACCGTAATAGGCGTTGTTATCGCCCCCGTAGGCGCTCTGTACCGCCGTGGGAATCATCATGTGGCCGAAAAGCACCAGGCCGGAAAAGGTGATGATGAGGTGGAAGGGCAGCGAAAGCACGCTGCTGGCGTTGTGGGCATCCAGCCAGGAGCGTTTGCCCTTGCCGGAGCGGAAGGTGAAAAAATCCTTGAATATGCGGCGATGGACGATGACGCCGCTCACCAGCGCCACGAACATGAACACAGTGGCGATGCCGACGATCCAGCGGCCCGTGGTGCGATCCATGCCATAGAGTTCAAAGTGGAAGCGATAGAGGAAGTTGCCGCCTGCCGTGGCGCGGCCTTCGAGCTTGTCGCCGCTTGCCGGGTCGAGCACGATGCGGGCACCGCGCCCGCCGCCGCCGCGTCCCTGACGTTGCGCTTGCGCGCCCGTGCCGGAACCTTGCGGCCTTGCTTCCTGCGGCGCAGACGCATTCCCCGCACCACGCGCTTCGCCCCAGTCCGGGCGCTCGCGCGCCGCGTCGGCAGGGAACGGACGGCGTTCCGCCGAATCCGGCGCGGATGCCCCCTCCTCCCCTCTCCCACGCCGCCGCGCGCCCTCTTCACCGCGTTCGCCGCGCGCCTCGCCCCGGCCTGTGCGCTCGCGCGCCGCATCGCCGGAAAACGGACGACCTTCCGCCGCCGAATCCGGCGCGGATCCCCCCCTCCCGCCGCGCGCCTCGCTCCGCTCAGGCCGTTCGCGCGCCGCGCCGGGGGACGCCTGGCGGTCTCCCCCCATTGCCGTTTGCCAGCCCAAACCAAGCGTCGGATTGCGCGGATTGGGCAGGGTCAGTGTCCATTGCTGCGCGCCGGACGCTTCGCGCTCCAACAGGGCAAGAGCACGGACGAAAGCAATCTGCTCCGTCGGCACGGCCTGGGCGCGATGCAATTCCGGCTGCATCCAGAAAGTGATCTCGTTGCGGAAATAGGAAAGCGTGCCGGTCACATAAATGGCAAACAGCAGCCAGCCAAGCAGCAGCCCTGACCAGGTGTGCAGCCAGCCCATTGACTGGCGTAGCGTGCGAGCTTGGTCGAACGTCGTCATGATTTACCCCGTTTTTATTTCAGCAGCCACAACCACAGACCGAAAAGCGCCGCCGGAACCGCCAGCCCAAGCACGGCGCGCGTAAGGGTGGCAGCGGCGAACACCCAGATGATGGCGACCAGTTGCAGCAGAAAGGCGAGCATGATGGCCAGCGAAACGGCGTCGGGCCGAAAATCGAAGGGCAGCCCCACCGCGAACGCCGCCGCACCAAGCAGCGCCAGACCGTAACCGCCGAAAGCGGCCAACCCGGTGCGCACACCGACATTGATCCGATGCCAGGCAGACGGGCTGGCAATAAGCCGGGCCGGTGTTTTCATCGCGTTTTCTCCTTGCGCCGTTTGGGGAACGAAGTGGCCGGGACGGAGAATACGAAATGCGCGAGCACACGCGCGACCCGTCACCGGAAAGGCGGTGCACACTAACACGAATCATTAGTATTTTTGATGTATCAGAATGTATCCGGCCCGTACAAAGCAGATTCCCGACAGGGCGGCCATGCCCCGAAACGGACACTTCCGCCCCATCCATTTCATGTGTAGATTTTTGCACGAACCTGCTATGCAGCCCGCAAGTTCGTTTAGAATGCGGCCATGCACGAGCCTTCATCCCCCGTTTCCGCCGCCGTCTCGCCACCGCCCGCTTTTGTCTTGCCCGTGCGCGTCTACTACGAAGACACCGACGCCGGGGGTGTCGTCTATTACGCCAATTACCTGCGCTTTTGCGAGCGGGCGCGCACCGAATGCCTGCGCACCCTCGGTTTCGAGCAAGGGCAGATACTGAAGGACGGCGGCCCCGTCTTCGTCGTCCGCAGCGTGCGCGCCGATTACCTCTCGCCCGCCAGACTGGACGACAGCCTCACAATTACCAGCACCATCAGCAACTTACGTCACGCCAGTGTATGCTTCCTGCAACGAATCACCCGCAGCGACACCTTGCTCTTCACCGCCGAGATTAAAATCGCCTGCGTTTCTGTCAGCACGGGCCGCCCCCAGCCTTGGCCGGACGCGCTCCGCGACCGCTTCCACGCCCAACTCCCCCCGAACCCGGCTCCGGCCCCCCGGCCCTGATCCCCACACACAGATCCCGCGATGACTATCACTCACGATCTCTCCATCCTCAACCTCATCATGCAGGCCAGCGTTATCGTCAAGCTGGTCATGTCCCTGCTGGCCTTCCTCTCGCTCACATCGTGGTACTGGATCTTTCGCAAGTGGTTCCAGATTCGCGCCGCGCGCGCGAAAACCGACGGTTTCGAGCGCGACTTCTGGAGCGGCGGCGATCTCGACCTCATGTACCAATCCGCCGCGGGCGGGCGCTTTCGCAGCGGCGGACTGGAACGCATCTTCGAGTCGGGCTACCGCGAATTCACCAAACTGCGCGGCTCCACCCACGACGCGGGGGCCACCATCGACGGTGCCCGACGCGCGATGCGCGCCACCTACCAGCGCGAAGTCGACGACCTCGACGCACACCTCGCCTTCCTGGCCTCGGTCGGATCGGTCTCCCCCTACATCGGCCTCTTCGGTACCGTCTGGGGAATCATGAACGCCTTCCGTGGTCTATCCAACGTCGGCGCGGCCACACTGACGCATGTCGCCCCCGGCATCGCCGAAGCCCTCGTCGCCACGGCGATCGGCCTTTTCGCGGCCATCCCCGCCGTCGTCGCCTACAACCGCTTCGCCCACGACATCGACCGCATCAGCATCCGCTTTGAAAGCTTCATGGAAGAATTCTCCAACATCCTCCAGCGCAACCTGCGCTGAACCGCCCGGACACACCCCATGCGTCAACGCCGCCTGAAGAACGAAATCAACGTCGTTCCCTATATCGACGTAATGCTGGTACTGCTGGTCATCTTCATGGTGACCGCCCCCATGATGCAGACCGGCAACATCGACGTCCCCACGGCAGGCCCGCTCGTCGCCCCGCCGCAAGAAGCCGCCGTCATCGAAGTCGACAAAGACGGCAAACTCGCCCTGAAACAAAACGCCAACAGCAAAGCCGTGCCGCTCTCCTTCATCGACTTCCAGCGCGAACTGAAAAAACTGATCGCCGCCGACCAACCCGTTCTCGTCGCCGCCCACAGCGGACTGCCCTACCAGAAAGTCATCGACGTACTCGAAGAAGCGCGCAAACAGGGCGTCAAAAAAATCAGCTTGCAGACGAAGGGCAGCGCAAGCCAATGAAAGATTTCCGGATGGATCGCCGCCCCGTCAACGTCCGGCCACGGAAATTCCTGTCATTCATCCTGACGCTCGCCGTCCACATCGGCCTCTTGGCGTTCCTGTTCTTCGGCATCAACTGGCAAAGCCAGCCCCTCGGCTCGCTCGAAGTCGGCCTGGTCGGCCCCGCGCCTGCCCCCGCGCCAAAGCAGGCACCGCCCCCCCCGCCCGAACCGCCCAAACCCGAACCGCCCAAGCCCGTCGTCGAAGAAACCGCGCCGCAGCCCGCGCCGGAAATCGCCACGAAGAAAAAAGAAAAACCCAAAGAGCCGCCCAAACCCAAAAAACCCAAAGAAAAGCCCAAAGAACCGCCCAAACCGCGCGAACTCAAACCCATCGACTTTGTCGAAAAAAACCTCAAACAAGAAATCGCACGGCAAGAAGAAGCCAAAAAAGCCAACTCGCTTCTCGAAAGCGGCGCGCGTGGCGGCGGCGGCAGTCCTGGCGAACTCGACGCCTACCGGAGCGCGATTGCCGCCAAAGTGCGCCGCAACCTGATCGCACCTCCCGGCCTTTCCGGCAATCCGGAAGCCGTGTTCGAAATCGAACAAATCCTCGGCGGCAACGGCGGCGAAGTCGTCAACGTCAAACTCAAACGCTCTTCCGGCAACAGCGCGCTCGACGAAGCCATCCAGCGCGCCATCCGAAAATCCAGCCCCCTTCCCCCGCCCGACAACCGCAACCTGTTCGAGCGCAAGCTCAACCTCACCTTCCGACCGTTGGAAGAATGAAACAGATTTCCCTTATTTCATCCTTTTCCGCCCCGACTGCTTCCAATCGTAAGCATGCTGGTTATAATCCGGCATACCCCTTGAGTGCCTGTTATCCATGACAAAAGCTCCCTGCCCCCGTTTGTCCCATATTTTCAGCGGCATAGTCCGCCTGTTATATCTTGCTTTCCTCGCCTGCGTGCCGACAATCGTCCATGCCGATATTGACATTACCGTGACAGGCTCGGGAGCCAAGCTCTTCCCCGTCATCATCCCCGTCTTCGAAAACGAAGCCAGCCTGCCGAATGCCATCTCCGAAATCGTGCGTGCCGACCTCGAACGCAGCGGGCGCTTCAGCCTCGTCGACCTTGGCCCCCTGACACTCCCGGAATCCAAAACACCCGACCTTGCCGCCATGGCCTCGCGCGGAGCCGACGCCGTACTTGCCGCCTCGGTGCTGCCCGCCTCCGGCGGACGCTTCGAAATCCGCTTCCGCCTCTTCGACACCACCCGCAAGGACAGCAACCCCGAACTCGGCGGCATGCTCCTGCACATGTCGCCCGCGCAACATCGCCTTGCCGCCCACCGCATTGCCGACTTCATCTACGAAAAACTCACCGGCATTCCGGGCTACTTCGCCACCCGCATCGCCTACGTCGTCAAAAGCGGCAGCCGCTACGAACTGCAAATCGCCGACTCCGACGGCATGAATGCCCAAACCGCGCTGCGCTCCCCCGAATCCATCATATCGCCTGCCTGGTCGCCCAATGGCGAACAACTTGCCTACGTCTCGTTCGAAGCGCGCAAACCGATCATCTACATACACACGCTCGCCACCGGGCAGCGCAAAGTGCTCGCCAACTTCAAAGGATCCAACTCGGCCCCGGCCTGGGCACCGGACGGCAAACGGCTTGCCGTCGTACTGACCAAAGACGGCCTGTCGCAAATCTACCTGATAAACGCCGACGGCTCCGGCGCACGTCGACTGCTCACCTCCTCCGGCATCGACACCGAACCGGCCTGGTCGCCCGACGGCAACTGGATCTACTTCACCTCCGACCGCAGCGGCGACCCGCAAATCTACCGTGCCCCCGCCACGGGCGGCAATGCCGAGCGCGTCACCTTCGAGGGCGTCTACAACGTCACCCCGCGTCCCTCGCCCGACGGCACCAAGCTCGCCTTCCTGACCCGTCACGAAGGGCGCTTCCGGGTAGCCGTCATGGATCTCGCCAGCCGCCAGATCATGCCCCTCACCGATTCCGCACGCGACGAATCCCCCAGTTTCGCCCCCAACAGCAACATGATCCTCTACGCCACGGACATCGGCGGCAGGGGCATGTTATCGGCCACATCCGCGGACGGCTCCGTCAGACAGCGCCTCTCGATACAAGCGGCCGACGTTCGGGAGCCTGCCTGGGGGCCTTTGCAAAAGTAGTCCCACTCATTCCTTCGATTTTTCACTCAACCACTGGAGATGCCATCGTGAAAAAACTGCTGCTTCCCTCAATCGTCGTTCTCGCGCTTGCCGCCTGCGCAACCGAACAAGCCGTCGAAGCTCCCCCCGTCGAAGACGCCCCCCCCAAAACCTCGACGACCATTCCCACCATCACCACGCCTTCCAGAACCAGCCCCATCGACCCGCTGGATCGGGCGGGCAACAGCGTCTATTTCGACTACGACAGCTATGTCATTCGCAGCGAAGCCCGGCCCCTGATCGACGCCCATGCCAAACGCCTTGCCCAGGAACCCGGTCGCAAAGTGACCGTCCAGGGCAACGCCGACGAACGCGGCAGCCGCGAATACAACCTCGCCTTGGGTCAAAAACGCGCCGAAGCCGTGCGCCGTGCGCTTCGCCTGCTCGGTGCGCGCGACGCGCAAATCGAAGCGGTCAGCCTGGGTGAAGAACACCCGGCTTGCACCGAAGCCTCGGAATCGTGCTACGCCCAAAACCGGCGCGGCGATTTCGTCTATCTGGGCCGCTGAACCGCGACATCGCATCACCGCGAGCAAACTGACACAAAACCGGGATAAGGGCGGCCAGCCGCCCTTCCCCACCCGGCATGTGGTTTCCACCTTGGGCGCGTGGAACACTGAAACAGCCAGCCGAATTTCCCCCGTCCGCCTCGCCTCGGCCCCCGCACCGCCTCGCGCCAGCCCTCTCCCAAAGAACACAGATAGAGATCTTCGGATCACAACCAACTGGCAGTAGAAATGCCAGAGGAGAGCATCATGGATGTAAGCGAAACGAAAGCTCTGGTAGAAATCCAAAAGACTATCGCCGAGATCGAAAAGATCAACGCGGAAACCAGGCGCATCGGAGTTGAGATAGCGAAGATGGCGACGGAAAGACGGTGGTACCCGGTTGTTATATCACTGGGTCTCTTCAGCGCCGCCGCCGCATTCGCTAAACTGATGATGTAAGCCTTTTCCCCCTTGTTTTAAGGGGGATTTTCATTACCACTGAATGAGATCGGGGGTAATGAAAATTGTTGAAGCTCTAGGGTAGTGGGAGTATAGTTCTCATGTGATCGATGTGATCGCGGCACTACCCGGCAGTGGATTGCTGGCAGGGGAATGGACATGACGGACATGATGAATCTTGACAAGGCGCTTGCTGATGTTACGAGAATCAATGCTGAGACACGGTGCATGTTGGACGACATGAAAGTCACTTTCCCGAAGTGGTATGACATTGTGTGGCCCGTTGGGTTGTTTGCCGTTGCGGTGTTGTTGTTCAAACAACTGCTGTCGTGACACGAAGCAGGCTGGAGCCGCTGACCGGGACGGGGGCGGCTGGTGTGTGGATAGGGGCAGGTTCGCGTAGGTTTGGCGGGACTGGACGCAAGACGGTGCTCACCGAGCGGCTTACTTCACCGATACTTTTTTCGGTTGCGTCGTAGCTTTGGATGGGAAAAGCGGCTTTGCGCCTTCGGTGGATGTGGGGGGAAGGTCGTTCTCGCACATGTTGATTTCAATCCAGAAGTTAAAAGGATGTTGCGAACCATCCGCCTTGCTCTTCAGAAAAGTTCCGGAAGCCGAATAGGACATTTTCAGACGCTTGCATCCTTCCTGCCTTAAATCGGCAAGTTTCTTTATGTTTACAAAAACACGGGCTGAAGGGTTCTTGATAGCTGTTCTGAATTGATCCCTGAAAGGCCCTGATACCTCACCTTCGGCGCTGCCGTCAGCCATTGCTTTCCTCACAAGAGTGGCGATCTCCTGATCTGGCTGGGTGCCCAAGGGTACCTGTGCAGCAAGAACGGGTGAGGAGAAGAACAAAAAGGCAACCAAACGAACCGAAGTAAATAGTCGGTCCTGAACAATCCTCAACACGTTGATTAAATAAAACAAAGAGATCGTTTTGGTGATCATTTTCTGCAAGGGAAGAGGTAAAATATCGTCATTTCCTTGCAAATAGAG
>JAISNX010000129.1 GCA_031276015.1 Azoarcus sp. | reverse complement strand
GCATTGGGGCCTTGCACCGCGATCATGGCGAGATCGCGCCGTTCGGTCAGGCTGAGGTTGACCGCGTTCTCGGCGATGTGCCGCCGCATCCAGGCCACGTCGTTTGCGGCGGTGCCCGCGTTGACCACGATGCGGTAATGCCCGTCATCGAAGCGGTAGACGATGAGATCGTCGATCACGCCGCCCTCGGTGTTCAGCATGCAGGAATAAAGCGCCTTGCCGGGCGCATCGGTGCGGGCGAGCCGCGCGACATCGTTGGCGAGCAGCACGCGCAGCCAGCGGGTGGCATCGAACCCTTCGAGATCGAGCGCGAGCATGTGCGAAACATCGAACATCCCCGCATCGCGCCGCACGGCGTGGTGCTCCCCGATTTGGGAGCCGTAATTGACCGGCATGCTCCAACCGGCGAAATCCACCATGCGCGCGCCTGCGGCAAGCTGAAGGGCATGAAGCGGCGTGTGGAGGGCGGAAAACATCGGCGCACGATAGCACCGGCGCGAACCCCGCCGCAAGCCAATAGGAGCGTGATGCGCTAAACTCACGCTCTTTGTTTGCGCGGAAACCGAGATGTTCGACGCCATTCGTAACAACAAGCGGATTGCCCAGGTCATTCTGGCAATCCTTATCGTCCCCTTTGCCTTTTTCGGACTCGAATCCTATTTTTCCGGCGTGTCCGGCGATACGGTAGTAGCCCAGGTCGGCAGATCGGCCATCAAGCGCAACGAGTTCGACCGCACCCTGAGCGAAGAACAGGAACGCCTGCGGCAAGCCATCGGCGAACGTGCCACGGCGGGCCTGCTCGATTCCGGCGAATTGCGGCAAGTGGTGCTCGACAAGCTGGTCACGCGACGGGTGTTGACGCTTTACGCCAGCGACGCGCGCCTGAGGGTGAGCGACGAACATTTGCAGCAAGCGATTGCCCGGATAGACGTTTTCCAGGAAGACGGCCAGTTCTCGCCGGTGCGCTATCAGACTTTACTGCGCCAGCAGGGCGGCCCCGCGGCCTTCGAGGCGGCGTTTATGCAGGACATCTTCGCCGGGCAACTGACGGGCGCGATTGCCGACGCCTCCTTCGCCGCCGTCGATTCCACCCGCCGCCTGCTTGCCGCGCAACTCGAAGAACGGGTCGTGCGCGAAGTGCGTTTCCCCATCGCGCCGCATCTGTCCAAAATCGAAATCGACGAAGCGGCAATCCAAAAATATTACGACGCCAATCCGGCGCGTTTCGAGCTGCCGGAGCGGGTCAAGGCCGAATATGTCGCGCTCGACGAAGCGACGCTGCAAGCCCAGGTCACCATCGGCGAAGACGAAATCCGGCGAACCTACGAAGGCAGCGACTACACGCGCCCCGAGGAGCGCCGGGTACGCCACATCCTGATCGAAGTCGCCTCCGATGCCGATGACGTTGCGCTGGCCAGGGCCAGGGACAAGGCCGAAGAACTCGCCGCCACCCTGCGCAAGAATGCCAACCGTTTTCCCAAACTGGCGAAGGAAACCTCGCAGGATGTCGGCACGAAAGACATTGGCGGCGACATCGGTTTCATCGTGCGCGGCCAGATGGAAAGCGCATTCGACGAAGCCGCGTTCGAGGCGGCGCGGGACGACATCGCCGGGCCGGTGCGTACCGGCTACGGCTTTCACATCCTCCAGGTGACGGACATCCGCCCCGGCGGGGAAAAGCGCCCGCTGGCCGAAGTGCGCGAAGAAATCGTCGACGAATTGCGCAAACAGGCGGGCACGCGGAAATTCGCCGAAGATTCCGAAAAATTCTCTGAAATGGTTTTCAACCAGGCTCCCGACAGCCTGAATCCGGCTGCCGAAGCCTTCGGCCTGGAAATCCGCCATACCGACTGGATCGCGCGCGGCTCCGATGCCGTCGACGAATTCCGGGACGGCGACCTCGTCGCCGCGCTTTTCACGGACGATGCCGTCAAAGAGCGCCACAACACCCGTGCCATCGAAGCCGGGCCGGGTGTGTTGGTATCCGCGCGGGTCGTCGAGCACGAAGCGGCGCGGCGCGTGCCGCTCGAAGAAGTGCGCGGCCAAATCGAAGCCCAGTTGCGGCGCGAAGAAGCCCTGCGGCGGGTGCGGGAAAAAGGCGCTGCCGTGCTGGCTTCGCTCAAAAAGGGCGAAGCCGTCAGGGTGGATTGGAGCGAGGCGCGCACCTACCAGCGCGGCGGCGGCGGCCAGGCGATGCTGCCGTCCGGCGATGCCATACGTGCCGTGTTTTCAGCGCCGGTGACGAAGCTGCCCGTCTGGGTGGAAACCGAATTGCCTGACGATGCCTATGTGATCTACCAGATCGACGCGGTGGGGCATCCCGCGCTCAAGGATGACGACCCGCGTTTGAGCGAGGCAAACCGCTATTACGAGCGCCTGCTGGCGCAGCACGATTTCGAGGCGTTCCTCACTACCCTGCGCGCGCGCTATAAAGTCAAGACAAACTTGCCGCCCCGTCAGGCGGAGGCAGAATAAACCTGCGAATAAACCCGCATCCCCGCAGGCGTGGCCTGTGCGTTGCGGGTTTTTCTTTGGAGCAAATCAACTTTATGAGGCTCATATCAAACTGATTGTCATTGCGGGGGAGCGAAGCGACGTGGCAATCCATGCGGCTTACTGGATTGCCACGGCCCTTCGGGCCTCGCAATGACGGCGGTTCTCTTGCAGTTCGCGCCGCGTGTTGCGTGGACGGCGGATGGACATTTCGATAGTCCCGGTCGTTGCGTTGCGCCGGATCAGGCGATGATCCCGCCCCCCAGGCAGACAGTCGACTCGTAGATCACCACGCTTTGCCCGGGCGCGAGTGCCCATTGCGGCTGTGCAAAGACGATTTCGGCGCGCTCGGAGTCCAGCGCGTCGATTTCGCAGGGCATATCCGGCGCGCGATAGCGCGGCCTGGCACTGTAGACCCAATGCATGCGCGGAGCGCGGCCCGCGATCCAGTTGAGGTCGAGCGCGGCGAGGCGCTCTTTCAGCAAAGCCGGATGATCCCGGCCCTGCACGACGTAAAGCACATTGGCGGCAACGTCCTTGCCCGCCACATACCAGGCATCGTGTTCGCCGGTTTCGTCCTGCCGCTCCCGGATACCGCCGATGCCCAGCCCCTTGCGCTGACCGATGGTGTGGTACATCAAGCCCCGGTGTTCGCCGAGAACGCGCCCGTCGTCGAGGGAACGGATTTCACCGGGACGGGCGGGCAGATAGCGCATCAGGAATTCGCGGAAAGGCCGCTCGCCAATGAAGCAAATGCCGGTGGAGTCTTTTTTGTCCGCCACGCACAGCCCCGCTTCGGCGGCGATGCGGCGCACTTCGCGTTTGTAGAGCGCGCCAAGGGGGAAAAGAGACTTTGCCAGTTGCGCCTGGCTGAGCCGGCAAAGGAAATAGCTCTGGTCTTTCGTGCCGTCCTCGGCCTTGAGCAACTGGTATTCGCGGCGGCCATCGCTTTCCCAGGCGCGCACGCGGGCATAGTGGCCGGTGGCGATGCGCGCCGCCCCCAGGTTCATGGCGTGGTCGAGAAAACAGCGGAACTTGATTTCGGCATTGCACAGGATGTCCGGATTGGGCGTGCGGCCCGCCTCGTATTCGCGCAGAAAATCGGCAAAGACGCGCGCCTTGTATTCGCGGCTGAAGTTGACGGCGTCGAGGTCGATGCCGATTCTGTCGCAGGCTGCGGCGGCGTCGATCAAATCCTGCCGCGTCGAACAGTATTCGCCATCGTCGTCGTCCTCCCAGTTCTTCATGAAAAGACCGCTCACCGCATAACCCCGGCGCTTGAGCAGCAAGGCGGCCACGGCGGAATCGACACCGCCGGAGATGCCGACGACCACTTTCATGCCCTCGCCGTCGGGGATCGTGGACATGGCGGATGCCATTGCGGAGGCCATCAGTCGTAATGGCGCAGGAGTTCCAGTCCATAGCGCCGTCCGGCCAGATAATCTTCCACGCACTGCAAGACCAGTTGGCTGCGATGGCGTGCCCGCGTGGCGTGGAGTTCTTCGAGCGTCATCCAGACCGCGCGCAGGATGCCGTCGTCGAGCCTGCGACCCGTTTCGGCCTCGCCAGCCCGACCGCCGAAGGCAAAGCGCAGATAGGTGACATCCGCCTGCGGGCGCGTCCACTGGTAGATGCCCACCAGATATTCCGGGACGAAGGGATGCGCGGTTTCTTCCAGCGCCTCGCGGGCCGTCGCGGCCAGCAGCGATTCGCCCGCTTCCAGATGCCCGGCGGGCTGGTTGAAGCGCAAGCCGTCGGTGGTTTCTTCTTCGACCAGCAGGAAGCGACCGTCTCGTTCAACGACTGCGGCCACAGTGACATTCGGTTTCCAGCGATGGATCATGGCGAATACACAAATACACGTTGAAGCGCGCATTCTAGCGGGCGTGCGGGGCGCTATCCATAGATGCGGAGCCATCGCGGCAAATCCGGCACGCATCGCCGGTTCATCATCGGCTCATTGGCAGGGTTTTTCGATGTTCATGGCGTCGAGCAGTATGAAGAAAAGATCGGTCTGATCCGTCAGCCCCGTCACATTTGCCGCGCGCGGGCCATGGGCGGCAATGCGCAATTGCGCGCCGGTGTGTCCCTGGCTGTCGGTTTCCGAATTTCCGTAGCTGATCGCCATGGGAGCGCCATCCTTGGTCATCAGTGTCTGGGTCAGTCCCGGTGCCCTGGCGTCAGGGGCGATGATCTGGCTGGAATGGGCGTGATCCGCCGTCACCACGACCAGCGTATTGCCGGTGCGGCGGGCAAACGCCAGCGCGACCTGCACGGCCTCGTCCAGATCCACGGTCTCGCCGAACTGGCCGCAGGGGTTGGCGGCATGATCCTGCTTGTCGATCGCAGCGCCTTCCACTTGCAGGAAAAACCC
This sequence comes from Azoarcus sp., assembly GCA_031276015.1. Classification (GTDB taxonomy): domain Bacteria; phylum Pseudomonadota; class Gammaproteobacteria; order Burkholderiales; family Rhodocyclaceae; genus WRNU01. The sequence goes on along the minus strand of JAISNX010000129.1, from coordinate 1,583 downwards.
ACGGGGATGCTTCGCAAGAAGCTCTATCGCCTTCGCCGTCATCTGCGCCAGCGTGGGAACCGAGGGCTGACGCTCGGGATTGTCCGCGCAGACCACGGGCGGGCGGTCGAGATTGCCATGGTGGCTGGCCTTCGGCCCCTGCCAGCGCACGGGCATGTTACCGTCCGCGAACAGCCCCAGAAGCGGTGTTTCCTGGTCAGCGGCCTTGACCGCGTGCAGTTCGTCGAGACTGCGGACGATCCGGTAGCCGCGCGCCTGTGCCTGCTGCATGAGCGTCTTTCCCCACCATTTCCCGGCACTGGCCGTTTCGGCGAAAGTCTTTGCCCCGCCGCCCAGGGTAATGTCGGCGCGCACGGCCAGCAATTGCTCGGTGATGGAACCGGGGCCGCCGTTTTCCAGGGCGGCTTCCGGGCATTGCCCAAGCGTTTGCGCCGGGCCGTAGCAGCGGCGGGAGGCGACATGCGCAACCAGCGCGGCCGGGGTGGCGTCCTGAATCTCCGCCGTCGTGACGTTGCCGGTGGCCTTGCCCGCGGCCTTTGCGAGTTCCAGCAGGGTGGGGTGCGATTTGCCGTCCACATCCACGGACAGCGCGCCGTTGTAGGTTTTGACGCCCGTGCTCCAGGCCGTGGCGGCGGCGGCGGAATCGGTGACATAATGGGGCTTGCGCGTATTTTTGTCCAGCGAGTAGTGGGTGGACTGGCCGGTAAAGGGCAAGGCATCTATCCCCCTGAACATGCCGCCCGCGCCTTCGGCATAATTGCGCGCCGCGGTAATTTCCGAATCCCCCATGCCGTCGCCGATCAACAGGATAACGTTTTTCGCGTGCCTGCCGTCCAGCGCGTCCCGCAGGGTTTTCGTTTGCTCGTCGTCCAGCCGCCGCGCGCCGCCGGGACGGCTGAGGTCGCCGCGCGCGGCGCGACCATCCGGATCGTCCGGTCGGGCATTCGCGGTTTGCGGCGGAAACGGCAAGGCGAGGAAAAGGGGGAGTAAAAGCGCTAGGCCCGGAAAGACGGGCGGGCGGGATGGCTGCTTTGTGTTCTTCCGCGTCATTTTGCTTTCTCCATGGGTATTCGCGTCGGAAGGAAATATGGGGAACGATGATGACGATTTTGTGACAGGGAATCCGGGACGTCTATTCTGCCCCGAAGGGTTTCTTCGGGGGAACGCTGATTGAGTCATCGTCGTTGCGAGCGAAGGGCGGCAATCCATGGGCCGCATGGATTGCCACGTCGCTTCGCGCCTCGCAATGACGGTTGTCCCCGTCCGGGTGCGTCCTGATTCCGGCGGCAGAAGTGTTCGGTCGATTTTGCCGCCTTGCCGCCGCGTGGATGTTCCGCTTGTGCCGCCCGCGTGCCCGGTTTGCCTGTTTTCAACGGGATACGTCCGGATGCGCGCGCTGGCATGATGGGTCGCCGCGTTGGCAGGGTTCTTGCGAACAAGGGGCTGTCTGTTGTCTGCAAATCAGGGAATGCCATGTCCAGCCTGCTCAATATCGGACTCAGCGGCGTCAATGCCGCGCAGGGTCATCTGGTGACTACCGGCCACAATATCGCCAATGCCGACACCGATGGCTATCACCGCCA
>JAISNX010000062.1 GCA_031276015.1 Azoarcus sp. | reverse complement strand
CCAGTGGCACGATGGGGCGCGAAGCTCGCCGGCTACAGTTGCGGGGGCAGCTCCGGAATGAGACGGCGAACAAGCGCCGAACCGGATTCCCTTGACCGTCACGAGGCGTGAGTCTAGGGTCGCGCGGCGACGGCTGTCAAGGGCTGGATACAATATATGGTGCATGGGACACCGGAAGGCACAATATACGGTGTATTGCAAGGATTGGCCGTGCAAACGCTGCGTGGATTGCCGCGCTTCGCTCGCAATGACGGGTATTTGATTTGCGCTAAACGCGTCCTGCGTTTCGGGCATTGACGCCCCCATGTCGGGACGTTATGATGCGCCACGCTTCAGGTCCCTGCCGGAATTCTTCCGCCAGGGTTAATCGGGAAGTCCGGTGCGCCCCTCATCCAAGGGCAAAGCCGACACTGCCCCCGCAACGGTATACGAGTCAATTCCGGCTATCGCGCCACTGTGCCTCACGGCATGGGAAGGCGGTCGGAAAGTTCCATCGCTCGTGAGTCCGGAGACCGGCCTGCGGCGCTGAACTGAACCCGGTGCTGCGGAGGGCGGTACGGTGGTCGCCGCCGTCTGCCTGCTTTTTAGCCCGGTACGCCCGCCTGTCTTGCCTTCGAGTGCCTCATCGACTACGCGAGGTAACAAAGATGCGCAAGACAATCCGTTTTTCCCTGCTGCTGTCTGGCAGCCTGCTTGCCAGTGCGGCCCAGGCAGGCCCTTTCGCGCCCGCTGCCGGGCAGCCTGGCTCCACCGCCATCCACATGGACGACCCTTCCATCACCGCATGGGCAACGGGCTACGAAAACTACAACCCCTCCTCCGGCGTCGCCGCAAACTGGCAGACGCCGGAAAAAGCCCTCGGCAAGGCGGTGGGAGATTCCTACGACATCGTCACCCTGGGCGACCAGGGCAGCATCACGCTCACCTTCGACGGCTACATCTACAACGGCGCAGGGGCGGATTTCGTCGTTTTCGAGAACAGCTTCGGTGCCACGTTCCTGGAACTGGCTTTCGTGGAAGTCTCCTCCAACGGGACGGATTTCTACCGCTTCGACACCTATTCCTTCACTTCCTCGCCAGTCGGCGGCTTCGGGGCGGTCGACCCGACCAACATCGACGGCTTTGCCGGAAAGTATCAGCAGGGGTATGGCACACCCTTCGACCTCGACCTGCTGTCCGGCTACGCCGATCTCGACCTCGACCACATCCAGTACCTGCGCCTGGTGGACGTCAAGGGCGACGGCAGCGAGTACGACAGCTACCCCGCCGCATACGGCGGCCCGCACCCGATCTACGACCCCTACCCCACCGTCGGCAGCCCCGGCTTCGACCTCGATGCGGTTGGCGTCATCCATTTCGCGCAGGCACCGGTACCGGAGCCTGAAACCTGGGCCATGCTGCTGGCGGGCTTTGGCCTGATCGGCGCAATTTCCCGCCGCCGCGCCGCGTAAAAGGAAAGCGCCATGTCCTCCATTCAACGTATTCCGCAGCTTCTTGCCGTAGCGGCCATCCTGCTGCCGCTTCCCGCCACCGCCGATACCATCGACTTCGAGAACATTCCGCTCGCCGCCGACAGCCACACCTTTCCCGGCGCGGATGCCAGTATCGACGTCGGCAGTGCCAGCTTCAACCACGACTACGAGCCTTTGTACGATAGCTGGAGCGGATGGGTCATCTCGAACGAAGCCGACCTCGTCACGCCCGGCTACCTGAACCAGTTCAGCGCCTGGGCCACGACCGGCGCAGGGCAGAACAACTACGCGCTCGCCTACGTCCCCGTCGACGGTTGGGGCGATGCGCCAGTAGTGACGTTCAGTAGCCCGGTAAATCTGGAAAGCGCCCTGTTCGCCAACACCACCTACGCCGCGCTGGCCATGTCCGAAGGCGACCCCTACGGCTTCAGCAAACCCTTTGGCGGTGCCAGCGGTGACGATCCGGATTATTTCCTCCTGAGTATCACCGGCTACGACAGCCTGGGGGCGGTCACCGGGACGGTCGATTTCTACCTGGCGGACTTCCGCTTCGAGGACAACTCGCTCGACTACATCGTCAGCGATTGGACACAGGTAGACCTCTCCAGCCTCGGCACCGTCAGCCGCTTGGGCTTCAGCATGGACTCCACCGACTTCAACCAGTACGGCGTCAACACACCGCTCTACTTTGCGCTGGACAAGCTCACGACAAGCCCGGTGCCTTGGCCCGCCGCCCCTTGGCTGTATGGGGCAGGGCTGGCGCTGTTCGGCCTGGTGCGCCGCCGCGCGGTCTGAAAGTGGTTTCTTCCCAAGCATCTCTTCTCCGTGCCCAGGCGCGGGGAAGAGATGCGGGAAAAGGATTTCTCCATGTTCCGTCTCACTCCCGCCCTCGCCCGGCGGCGCGTTTTGCTACCCGCCCTGCTGCCCGCCCTGCTGCTCTGCGCACCCTGTACGCCTGTGCGCGGCGAAACACAGCTCGATACCGTCGTCGTCACCGCCACGCCCGACGATACCGCGCAGACCATGCCGCACCACCTCGACATCATCCGCCGCGAAGACATCGAAGCCAGCACCGCGCAAACCGTGGGCGAACTGCTCTCGCTCCTGCCGAACATGCACCTGCGCAGCTACGACGGCAACGACCGCGACGCCAGCATCGACATCCGCGGCATGGGGGACACCGCGGTGAGCAATGTCGTCGTACTGGTAGATGGCGTGCGCCTCAACGAGATCGACATGTCCGGCGCAGACCTCACCACCATCCCCCTCACCCAGATCGAACGCATCGAAATCCTGCGCAGCGGCGGTGCCGTGCGCTACGGCAACGGTGCCGTCGGCGGCGTCATCAACATCCGCACCCGGCGCGGCAAAGGTGGCGCGCCGCACGGGGAAATCGTCCTCAAACGGGGCAGCGACGACACCAGCGAATTCCAGGCACAGGCGGGCGCGGGAATAGGGCCGGTCCGCATCGGCGCAACATACCGGCGTTTTCTCACCGATGGCTACCGTGACAACGGCCAAGTCAATGCGCGGGACTACACCGTCGACCTGCGCGGCAGCTTCGGCACCGTGGAAGCCTGGCTGCGCGGTGCCAGCCACCGGGACAAATCCGGCCTGCCCGGCGTCGTCATGCGGGAAGCCTTCAAAAGCGGAGACGACGGCCGCCGCAGCACCATGACGCCGGGAGACTTCAGCGAGACTTACGACGACCGCCTCGACGCGGGTGCCATGCTCGACCTCGGCGCGGGCGGCATCATCGAATTCCGTGCCAACCAGCGCACTCGCCGCAACCCCTACGTAATGGGCTACAACGCCGGAATACCGCTTGACGACCAGCAATCCGCCATCGAAACCGACAATGCCGGATACGCCCTGCTCTACACCCTCGGCTTCGACCTTTTCGGCCAGCACCACACCCTTCGCGCCGGGTACGACCTCTCCGACGGCGACTACCTGCGCGCGGCCAATGGCCGCCACGTACCCGACAACTCCTCCCGCATTGAAGGCCGTGTGCGCAGTAGCGGGCACTACCTCGAACTCAGCGCCGGGTTTCGCGGCGGTTTTACCCTGCTTGGCGGCTACCGCCATGGCCGCTTCGAGACAAAGGGTCGGCAGCGGGACTACAAAAAAGAGTGCGACTACGTCCCTGTCCCCGGCCCCCCTTTCGTCATAGAAACCAACTGCCGCAACGAATGGCAGACCGCCCCCGGCTCGGTGCATGACCGCGACTGGCACAACGAAGCCGCCACCCTCGGCCTCGCCTGGCGCAATGCCGCGCTCACCGTATTCGGCAGCGCCTCCAGCCACTTCCGCAACCCCAATCTCGACGAACTCGCCCTCGCCTCCAGCAAGCTTCGCCCGCAACGCGGCTGGACGCTCGAACATGGCCTGCGCCTACATCCCAACCCGCGCCTCCAGCTCTCCGCCACCCTCTTCTGGATGCGCATCGAGGACGAAATCTACTATGGCGAAGAACCCGGCGGCTCCCCCGTCAACCGCAACTACGAGGACATCACCCGCCGCCTCGGCGGCGAACTCGAACTCCGCTGGCGGCCCATCGAGCGTCTCACCCTGCGCGGCGGATACGGCTACGTAAAACCCACCTTCGTCCAAAGCGGTGCCGACATCCCGCATGTCCCCCGCCATACCGGCAACATCGCCCTCGACCTCGGCCTGCCCGGCGGCCTGCAATGGACACTCGCGGGCCGCTACACCGGACAGCGTTACGACGGCAACGACCTGGACAACACCCGCTATCCGCGCCTGCCCTCATACATCACTTGGAACACCGCCCTGCACGGCACCTTTGGCAGAGCGCGATTCGGCCTTGGCATCAATAATCTGACGGATAGCGCTTATTCCGCGCTCGGCTACAGCGGCACTTTCTACCCGATGCCGGGGCGCACCTTCTACGCTTCCTTGGCCCTGACCTTCTGATCGCCCGGCTCATGCGGGCATAGACAGCCTGTTTCCTTCTCCCTCGTCAAAAGCGAGGGGCGAAGGCCCGCGGCAATCCACACGGCGGTTCCGTCTGCCCCAACGCTTCGGATGATGGCTCCGCTGCATGGATTGCCACGTCGCTGCGCTCCTCGCAATGACGACATGAACCGCCATCGTAAAACCCGCAACTCCGTAGCCATCCCCCCACCTCGTCATTGCGAGGGCCACAGGCCCGTGGCAATCCACACGGCGGTTCCGCTTGCTCCAACGCTTCGGGTGATGGCTCCGCTGCATGGATTGCCACGCCGCTGCGCGCCTCGCAATGACGCGGTGGGAAGCATTGCCGCGTCGCCGGAGTCTGCCATCGGGTGACAGCACTTCGGGCGGTGTAGAGACCTGTGCTGAAAAAAGGCGGGAATTGCGATACTGCCTCGCAATTCCCGCCGTGGCCGGACACTATTCAAACACGACCGGCCTGGCTATCGAGCATCTGCCGTACCTCGGCAAGCAAACCCTCAGCGATACGGTTGGCGTCGATCTGGAAACGACCGTCGCGGATGGCCTGTTTTATTTCTTCCACGCGCTTGCCGTCGACTTCCGGCGTTTGCGCCAATGCGGCCTCGGCTTTCTGCAAAGTCGACGCGAGCGGCGACAACTGCACACTTTCCCCTACGTTGGATTTGGGCATCGCACTGGGGCGCACGCGTGCTTCCGTAACATGCGTGGGGCCAGGCGGCTTGCCCAGGCTCTCGATTTTCATGATGGGGACTCCGGGAAAAAGTAGAGATGTGCCTCATGCTACGGCAGGGAACAAAGAAACTTTAGCGCACTGGCGAAAAAATCGTCAGCCCGTTTTCCCCCCGCTCCGCCCCGTCAATGGGCGATTTCCACCGTGCCGTCCGTGCGCGCCGTGCCCGTCACCACACGGCTATCCGGCAGCCGCACCCTCACCGCCTCGCCCGGCGCGGCGGAGTTCAGCGCGCGTCCCGTGTTCGACACCTGAAACCCCGCGCCGTGGCTGAAAACAGTCACCTCGCCGCCTTGCCGCACGATGGCGGGCGTGCGCAGCATCCGTGCCTGCAAAGGGCTGTCCTTGGCGAGCGCGTGGCGGGCATGGCGGCCCGTCGCCTGGCTGGCATCGGTGAGCACATCGTCGGGCAGGGCGGCCAGATCGCCGCGGCGCAGGCCCAGATCGCCGGGGCCGATGATCTGCCCCGCGCGCAGGGGGCGGACGGCCACCACATAATCGGCACCGACCTTGACCCGCGCCTGGAGATACACCGTCCACGCCACCGGCCTTTCGCAACGGATGCCGAGGCTGAATGCCCCCCAGGCGCGCGTCTGCGCGGGCAGGAACGCGGATGGCGCTTCGCAGGGCGGAAGCCGGTTGCCGGGGTCGAGCGGCCCGATCTCGATGGAAACCTCCCCGGCAAGCCCTCGTGTCTGCGCCTCGACAAACGCGCGGGCGAGCGCTTCCACGGGCGCGGGCGGCTGTTGGGCGACAAGGTTTGCCGTGGCGGCAAACAAGGCGGCAAACGCGGCAAAACGGCGCGGCAGGAGAAGGCGACGGCGCATGCCGCCTCGCATTGCCTCGTCCGGGAGCTTCGCGGCAGTGTCCATGGGGCGGGATGGTAACACCGTCCATCGGGCAGGCTCGCGGCAGACCGGATGAAGCGCCGACGGCGCGACGGCATCCGTGCCGGTTTTCATACCGGATATGACGTGACCTGTTTGCGTCCCGGCGAATTTCGGTGCGGCGAGAAAAAATTCCTCGGAATACGAAAGTCCCGGCGTGAGTATGACACGACGCAGTTTTCGTGGTGGCGCGGTATCCGTTTCGTGATGTTTTCAGCGGGCAAGAACCTGGGGCGTGCGACGTCATGCCGGTATTCGGTATTGGGGGTGCGAAATGAACACAGTTGGCGAAAAAAGGGTTTCCGGCAATGTCTACAGCCCCTTGCAGGGCGAGGCGCGGCGCTTTTGCGTGTTTCTGTTGTTGTCCGGGCTTTTTTTTCCTGGGCTGGCGTTTGGGCAGTGGAGTCGAGACAATCTGAACAGCAACGTAGCAAGCGGCGGTACGGTGACGGTGCCTACGGGCGTGAACTTTGCCAATACGAAAGATGCCGTCGGGATTGGCAAGAATACCGTCCTTCGCGGCAGCACGACCAACAATCTCCCGACCAGTATCGGGAACCTGAGCACGAACATCCTGAATCAGATCAATGCACAGAAAACGGGGGAAGTCGGCTCGCTCATTTCCCTGATTTCCGGTCAGGTCAATGCGTTTGGCGTGCCGGATATGTCGTTCATTAATGGCGCTAACTTTTCCAGATCAGTAAGCGACACTTCAGCTGATCTCCTCAACAACAAAAAATGGCTGAACATAACGAACAACACGGCGACCTTGGGTCTGGAATACCTGCATTTCAAAAACGTGATCGTGGATTACACTTATTCCAATAGCAACGCTGGCGGTGTGGTAAACGGGCTGATTGGCAGTGCTTCCGGTAATACAAAAGACATTTCTATAGACGATGTGACGGGCAACGCTTTCATGGGCATAAAGGTTACTCTACATGGATATAGCGATAAAAACTATCTGGCGGGCGGCGGCGTAATCGGGCTGCGCGCCACCGGGGAGTTGGGAGCCACTTCCGCCTCCGCTTCCATGAACAACATCACTGGAAATGTGTTCAAGGGCGTGACTGTTGTTACCGACTACTATAATGGTGTTGGCAACAGCGCCTACATCGAAGGTGGCGGCATCATCGGCGTGGATGCGGTGTCCTCGCCCGCTCAAAAATCGGGGCACGCCTCCATTACCTCTCTGACCAACAACCTCTTTACCGACATCAAGATTCGGTCGAACGACATCATTCTCGGCGGCGGGCTGGTCGGGGTGAACAACAACAGCCAGAATCACAACGTCGATACCTATTCCGAAATCCTGGCCGTTTCCGGAAACATTTTTGGCAATGGCAATCTGAACAAGGCAGACCCTGAAAACACCGCTGATATTTACGTCAAGTCGGTGTATTCCCTGCGTGGCGGCGGGGTGATCGGCGTCAATGGGCTTTCCAATGCCGCCGTAAAGCTAGATAGCCTTGAGAAAAACATTTTCGCTGGCATCTATGTGAATACGGACAGCTACCTGAAAGGCGGCGGCATTATCGGGGTGCAGAGCAATGACGGGGGCGACGGCAAACTCACCCCCGACACCATGCTGTCAGTCTCGGCTTATTTGGGGAAGGTTCAGAAGAACCTCTTTTTCAACCAGCAGGTAGATGTCGGCACCTATCTGTCGGGCGGCGGCATCATTGGCATACGCTCCAATGAGGGGCTGGTCGCGCTAGACGGACTGCAAGACAACATCTTCAAGGGGCTGACGGTCAATGTCAAAGGCACTGGCTCAAACTATCTCGACGGCGGCGGCATCATCGGTGCTTCCGCCAAGGCGGAAGCGGCAATCACGAATGTGCGCAACAATTATTTTGATGATCTGGCAGTGAACGCAAGCGGCAATCTGCGCGGCGGCGGGGTGTTGGGGGCTTCCTCGTCGAATATTGCAGCAAGTGTGGTTTCAGGCGATGCCTCGGGCGTGGCGGAAGTCGACAATGTTGTCGACAACACTTTCAGCAATATCACGGTGACAGTCGGCGGCCAATTGTCGGGCGGCGGTATCGTTGGGGCCAATGGCGAGGTGGATGGCACCAACAACGATCAAAATATCCTCGCCATCATTCCCACCCTGACCGGCAACACGTTCTCCGACATCAAAGTCAAGGTAACGGGAGACCTCTTGGGTGGCGGTGTCGTGGGCGCGCATACGGACGATAACCCTGGCTCTGGTAATGCAACCGCTGGCAGCACCGCACTATCGGACAACCGCTTCACGAATGTAGACATTTCCGCCGAGGACATCTTTGGCGGCGGCATCGTCGGCTTCCATGCAGAGGGTGACGCCAGTGCTTACATGAAAGCCGTGTCGGGTAACGATTTCGGTCCTGGCAAGGTGACCACCACGGGCAACATTACTGGCGGCGGTGTGTTGGGTGTGTATTCCGAGCAGGGCATCGCCTGGATCGACAGTGTCACGAACAGCAACTTCTATGGGCTGACGATCACTGCGGGCGGCTACATCGACGGCGGCGGCATCATCGGCGCAACGGGGAAAACGAATGCTGGTGAGAACCAGATCACCGGCATTGGCCGGATCGACAGTAGCTTTTTTACCGGCAACAAGGTGACAGCCCAAAATGGGCAAATCCTGGGCGGCGCGGTGTACAGCTATGGCAGCTTCGCGGAAATGACCATCAGCGACAGCGGGTTTTTCGACAATACCTTCTCGTCGACATGCTCCTCCTGCGATGGTGATGCCACGGCGAAGGTCTACGGCACCGTCGTCGTGGATACCGGCCTCCCCGGGCCTGACCCCAAGACGCTCTCCAATACCCTGACCCTGACCGCCACCGCCGGAAACAGCACATGGTTCCGGAACAACCGGATCACTGACGGCGGCGGAACACGCACCAATTCCCTCTATTTCGGTGCCATCCTCGACCCGGAGAACAGCTACAACGCCGATTCCGCCGACTCCGACGCCCATCTCATCATCAGCCCGGCAAAGGGCGGCGCGGTGGCGCTTTATGATCCGATCGAGGTGAATCAGGACAACGATTCAGCTCCCGACCGCAAGTTCGCCATGACCGTGCAGGGCGCGGGCGAATTTTTCTGGGGCGGGAACAATGTCTTTAAAGTGGGTAAGAACTATTCCGGCGACTACGCGGTGGATAACAAAGTCCTCTTCAAATCCGGCAGCAACACCACTTTGCTTTCCGGCATGACGCTGGATGCAGAAGCGCACGATGTCACGCTGGAAACCGGAGGCCGCATCAACGTCATGGGCGAAAATAGGTGGAAGGTGAAAGACGCGACGCTCAACGGGCACCTGCATTTCAACCTGAACGCCGCCACCGTGAATGACGCTAACACGGCGTTACTGACCATCATCACGGGCAGTAACCATGCAAACATAGGCGGTGCAACGGTGAGCCTCTCCAACTTCACCGCAGGTGCGCTGCTCAAAGCCGGTGACGAGTTCTATCTGATCGAAACCAAGACCAACGATGATCTCGACGACGAACCGACCAACAACACTGCCTATGCCCGGCAGGGCATGACGCGGGCCTACAACTTCACCGTCGACAAAGAAAGCCACGACACTACGCAGAACCGACGCCTCGTTGCCCGTCTTGTCGACGCCCCGTTCCCTGCCCATGAAACGCGCATTCTCGCGGAAGGCCGCATTGCCGGGCTGGCGCTTCTGGGGCAGAACGCCAACTGGCTTGCCGACCACAGCTACCAACAGGCCGACCTGGGCTTGCGCCGGGGCGAAAACCGGGCCTTCTTCGGCGGGGCGGACTTCGCATCCGTGCGCATAGATACCGGATCGGACGTGGACTACAAGGGCTACACGCTGGTTGCCGGCGAGGCCGTGAAACGCGAGAAGAAAGACCAGTCCCTGCTTTTCGGCGGCTTTTTCGAGGCGGGCTACGGCGAATACGACGTTCGCGGAAAATTCGGCCATCCCGAGCACCCGAGCATGAAGGGCGACGGCACCATGCATTATTACGGCATCGGGATCATGGCGCGGCAGCGTTGGGACAAGGGATTCCGGCTGGAAGCTTCGCTTCGCGGCGGACGGCAGGAAAATAAATTCCGCTCCCGCGACCTCGCCGATGCGGATGGCGAAATCGCCAAATACAAACTGAATGTGCCCTGGTTCGGTGCGCATCTGGGCGCGGGCTACGAATGGCAGGCCGACGAACACAACGGCTTCGACACCTACCTGCGCTATTACTGGGTGAGGCAGAACGGCAAGACTGTCCATCTGAACAAGGACAGGGAAGAGGTACGTTTCCTGAACGACAATTCCCACCGCGTGCGTGCGGGCGGGCGCTACACCCGCACCAGGGACGTTCACAACGCATGGTATCTGGGGCTGGCGTATGAATACGAATTCGACCATCGTACCCATGCCCGCAGCGCCGACGGCAAGATCGACATGCCCGACCCGCGCGGCGGCAGCGGCGTCGGCGAAATCGGCATGATCCTCCACCCGAAGAACCACGACCGCCTTTCCATCGAATTCGGCCTGCAAGGTTACGCGGGCCAACGCAAAGGCGTCTCCGGTGGGGCAAGGCTGGGTTGGAAGTTCTGAAACCGCCGGACGGATGCCGGGGAGTCGAAAAGGGGGCTTGCGCCCCCTTTTTCAATTCCGGGAAACGCCGGACAGGCGTCGTTGCAAAGCCCGATCGATCATTTCCGCGTTTGCACAAGATAGCTTGCGGCGCTTCGCGCCGGAGGGAAGGTACCCCTCTCCCGATTCTTCAGGCTACCCGCCCCCATAAATAGGCTAAGGTTTCCCCCGCAATTCCAAAGTAATTTTCAGTAAAAGGTTGATAGGCTATTGTCAAGCTGTGTTAACTTCCAGGCTGTTATCTACTTTGACCTGGACACAGACATATGCCTTC
>JAISNX010000037.1 GCA_031276015.1 Azoarcus sp. | reverse complement strand
TTTCACGGAAATTGGTAACTATGCGTAATCCAGTTAGTGAATGTGTGACTAAAAAATGGATGAAAAAAATGAAAGGATTGGAACAAAGTATATTTTTCTACTTTATAGAAAATCCACATACGCATTCTTTTTTAGATGAACAACATAGCCCTATGCGACCCAGAGAAGAATTTTCTGACTTGATCGAAAGACTGAAAGTACTGGTGCAGGAGAATGAAATTGCTCTTACCTTTAAAGATATTGACATGAAAGACCGAAATGGTTTTTAGAGCGTTTCCGGTTCGGATGATGACACTCGTCATTGCGAGGCGCGTAGCGCCGTGGCAATCCATGCGACGGTTCAGTTTCCTGGCGCGCCGATTCAATCTGAACCGCCTTCTGGATTGCCACGGGCCTGCGGCCCTCGCTTTTGACGAGGGCTTGCCTGTCTTTGCGTGACGGCAAGGCTGGCCACGATACTTCGCTTGCGAGGAATGACAAAAAACATTCCGGCTTCGGATTGTGTCGGCATCTGAACCGAAAACGCCCTAGCGCGCTTCGCTCGCAATGACGAAGGCTGCCCTGCCGCCGCGAAGCAGTCGTCAGGCCGCTACCGGCGCTTCCGTCCTGGCGGGTTTCGCGGCGGGCGCTTTTATCAGCATGGCCCGCGCGACGCCGCGCTGTTCGCCCGCCGCGCCCAGAAGCTCTTTCATGTCGAGGATCAGCACGATCTGGCCGTTCGACAGGGTGGTGACACCGGCAACGCCCTTCGGGCGGAAATCGTCCAGCGATTTGATGACGGCATCCTCCCGCCCGGCAAAGCTGTCTATGGCGAGGATGAAGGAGAGTTCGGCCATCTGCATCAGCACGCCATAGCCGGGGGTGCATTGCTGCTCCCAGCCGAGGAGGCTGCACAGGGGCAGGATGGGCAGTACCTCGCCCCGCACGACCATGGTGGCGCGTCCGCCGACTTCTTTGACTTCGACGGGGTCGATGGGCAGTATCTCGCGCACCATGGAAAGCGGTACGGCAAAAGGCTGGTCGCCAAGTTTGACCAGCAGCACGGGCAGGATGGCCAGCGTCAGCGGCAGGCTGATGATGAAGGTGGTGCCCTTGCCCTGCATGGAACGGATGTCGATGGAGCCGTTGAGTTTCTGGATGTTGGTGCGCACGACATCCATGCCCACGCCGCGCCCGGAAACGTCGGAAACCTTGGCGGCCAGCGAGAAGCCCGGCAGGAAGATGAGGTTGAAGCTCTGCCGCTCGTCCATGGTGTTGGCTTCTTCGTCGGAGATGAGACCCTTTTGCACGGCCTTGGCACGCAGTTTTTCGGGGTTCATGCCGCGTCCGTCGTCGGAAACGAGAATGACGATGTGGTCGCCTTCCTGCCGCGCTTCGAGCCGTACTTCGGATTTGTCGGATTTCCCGGCGGCACGGCGCTCGTCGGGGTCTTCGACGCCGTGGTCGACGGCGTTGCGGATAAGGTGAATGATGGGGTCGGACAAGTCCTCGATCATGGTCTTGTCGATTTCGGTTTCTTCTCCGGCCAGCATGAGTTCGACATCCTTGCCGAGGCTGCGGGCGAGGTCGCGGGCGATGCGGGGGTATTTCTGGAAGAGCCGCCCTATCGGCTGCATCCGCGTTTTCATGACAGCGTTTTGCAGGTCGGAAACGAGGAGGTCGAGCTGGCTGACCGCCACGTCGAGGGCGTGCAAGGTTTCGGTGTCATTGTTGCCGTTGAGGATGTCGCTGCGCAGGGCGTTGAGGCGGTTTTTGGTGAGGCCGATTTCGCCGGAGAGGTTGAGCACTTGGTCGAGCCGCGCGGTGTCGACGCGGATGGAGGTGTCGCGCTGGCGTTCGGCTTCGCGTCGTCCGGCAGGGGCGCTCGCGCCGGGACGGTCGGTGCCGCGTCGGCCCAAGGCGTTCTGGACGATGGCATCGGCGGCGGCGACTGGCGCGGCGGCAAGTGCCGTGCTGGCGGGCGGCGCGGCGGGCGCGGGCGCGCCGGTGACGGCGGCGTGGAGTTGTTTCCAGTCGGGTTCGCCCGGTTTCGGCGTGGTTGCCGGAGCGGGGGTCACGGCAGTCGAGGCCGCGGGCGTGGGCGCAGCTGCGGGCGCAGGCGCGGCGGCGTGATCGGGCTTTTCGCCGCTCTGCACTACCTTGAGCGCCTCGATCAGCGCCGGGTCGGCGGCTTTCGGCTGCGTGCCTTGGTGGAGGCTTTCGAACATGCCGCGCACGCCCGCCGTGGCGGAAAGGATGACATCCATGATTTCCGCCGTGACGCCGAGTTCGCCGTTGCGCAGTTTGTCGAACAGGCTCTCGGTGAGGTGGCACAGTGTCACCAGTTCGGTGGCGTTGAGAAAGCCCGCACCGCCCTTGATGGTGTGGAAGCCGCGAAAGATGTCGTTGAGCAGGCCGCGATCGTCGGGGCTGCGTTCCAGATCGACCAGTTTGTTGTCGACATCCGACAGCAGGTCTTCCGCTTCGGTGAGGAAATCCTGCAACAGATCTTCCATTCCGGCAAATTCACTCATGGCTGGCTCCCGTGCCCGTCATTGTTTTCAGAATCCCAGGCTTTCGAGCAGGTCGTCGACCTGCCCTTGGCTGGTCACGATGTCGTCGCGCCCTTGCGTGTTGATGACCGGGCCGTTGAGCAGGGTGTTGGTCTTTTCGGTGCGCATGCTCTCCGGCACGACTTCGATCAGCATCTCAAGAAGCTGCGATTCGAGGGTTTGCGCCATTTCGACGACTTTTTTGATGACCTGCCCGGTCAGGTCCTGGAAATCCTGGGCCATCATGATTTCCAGCAACTGTGTGTTGAGCGCCCGGCTGCCCTCGGCGACCGCGCCGAGAAATGTCCGCGTGTCGGCGGCCAGGGTTTTGAATTCGTCTACCGTGATCTGGTTGGCGAAGGTTTTGTCCCACCGCGCATGCAGGGATTCGGCGCAGGATTCCAGTTTGTCGGCAATCGGCTTGGCGACGTCGGTGGCGTTGAGCACGCGGCTCGCGGCCTGTTCGGTCATTTGCGCCACATAGGTCAGGCGTTGGCGCGCATCGGGGATGGTGTCGGCTACTTCCTGCAAGGCTCCGTCGAGGCCGAGTTCGATCAGGGCGTCGTGCAGTTTGCGCGTCATTTTGCCGATGCGATGGAATACCGCTTCGTCGCTCCCGGCTTCGCTATTTTCGTCCGCGCCGCCCGCCGTCTCGTTCTGGACGGCGAATTTGCTGGCTTCCGCGTCGAACAGGGCTTGCAGTTCGTCGTTGTCGTCCGTCGCGCCAGCGGGCGGCGCGACCGGTTTGGCGGGCGCGGGCGCGGGTGGGGCGGGTTGCGCGGCGGGTCGAGCCGGGGCTTTTGCGGCGACGGGCGCGGGCGGCGCGGCGTCCTTGCCCGCGGCAATGTTGTCGAATAAAGCCTGGAGATCGTTCGAGTCTCCGGTTTCGTCGGCTTTGGGTCGTTTGCTTACCATCCTGCCCCCTGTTTTGTCTGCCGCGTCAGATGCGTCGCGGAAACGAAAATACCGCCGGTCGGCGGCGCGCCATTCAGGCCGGTTTCATTTTTTCGAATATTTTTTCCAGCTTTTCGGCCAGGGTCGCCGCCGTAAAGGGTTTGACGATGTAGCCGCTCGCCCCGGCCTGGGCCGCCGCAATGATGTTTTCTTTCTTGGCCTCCGCCGTAATCATGAGCACGGGCAGGTGCTTGAGTTGCGGCGATCCGCGGATTTTCTGGAGCAGGGTGAGGCCGTCCATGTTGGGCATGTTCCAGTCGGAGACGACGAAATGGAATTCCGTTGGCGAGGATTCCAGTTTTTGCAGCGCCACCACGCCGTCTTCCGCTTCGTCGGCGTTGGTGTAACCCAGCTCTTTGAGCAGGTTGCGGACGATGCGTCGCATCGTCGAGAAGTCGTCCACGATCAGGAATTTTGTCTTGGCATCGCCCATCATGCTCTCCGGCTACGTTTTCGCAACCGCGTTATTCTTGATGCGCCCGCTGGAGCAGCGGGCGCAAGGTCTGCGCGAGAATGTCGGCGTCGAATTTCGCCACGTAGGCATCGACGCCGACCCGTTTTCCCATGGCCCGGTTGGCTTCGGACGACAGCGAGGAGTGCATGACCACCGGGATGCCGTCGAAGCGTTTGTCGTTCTTGATGTTCCGGGTGAGTACGTAGCCGTCCATTTCGGGCATTTCGGCATCGACCAGGATGAGGTCGATTTCGCCGGAGACGTGCCGCCCGGTCTGCTGCGCGTGGCTGGCCATGCCTTCGAGGCGCGTCCAGGCTTCCAGGCCGTTCTGGGCATGTTTGTGGCGCACGCCGAGTTTGTCGAGGACTTCGGAAATCTTGCGCCGCGCCACGGCGGAGTCGTCGACAAAAAAGACGTTGTAGCTGTCGCCGCCATGCAATGGGTCGATGTTGCCGACCACGGCATCGCCGAAGGTGTTGGCGAGGATGCTTTCGACATCGAGGATGGAGACCAGTTTGCCGTCGGCCAGTTCGGTAATGGCGGTGATGTAGCTGTGCAGCCCGGAGGAGACGTTTTCGGGGGCGCGCACTCTGTCCCAGTCAACCCGGATGATGCGGTCGACGCTTTCGACGAGGAATCCAAGCGTGCGCTTGCTGTATTCGGTGACCATCATGGAGCCGCCAAGCGCCTCGCCGGGCTGCGCCAGGCCCAGTATCTTGGCGAGCGAAAGCACCGGAATCACGTTGCCGCGCAGGGAAATCAAGCCCTCCACGCCGCGTGGCATGTTGGGGGCCTTGGTGATGAAGGGCGTTGCGGAGACTTCGCGCACCTTGAAGACGTTGATGCCGAAAGTTTCGCTCGTGCCCAGGGCGAACAGGAGGATTTCCATGCGGTTCGAGCCGGCGAGCATGGTGCGCCCGTCGATGGTG
The DNA here is from genome assembly GCA_031276015.1 of Azoarcus sp. Lineage (GTDB taxonomy): Bacteria > Pseudomonadota > Gammaproteobacteria > Burkholderiales > Rhodocyclaceae > WRNU01. The sequence goes on along the minus strand of JAISNX010000037.1, from coordinate 12,293 downwards.
TCGAGCAGTGCCGAGTCTCTGGCCGCGCTGTCTTGATCCTGGTTCAGCATGGAGTCACCTCACTTTTTCTTGTCCGGGGCCGGGGGCGGCACGTCTTTCTCGCCGAGAATCAGGCGGCGCAGGGTTTTCGCCAGGCGTTGCGGCTCGAACTTGGGAACGTATTCGTCTACGCCCACCGAAATGCCGAGTTGCTGGTTCGACATCCCCGACAGGGATGAGTGCATCACGACCGGCACGCCCTCGAAGCGCAGGTCGGACTTGATGTGCCGCGTCAGGATGTAGCCGTCCATTTCGGGCATTTCGACGTCGGTCAGCACCAGGCTGAGCATGTCGGACACCTTGCGCCCGGAAGCTTCCGCCGCGTTGGCGATTTTTTTCAGTTCTTCCCAAGCCTGGCGGCCATTGACCGCGCCGGTGTATTTGATGCCGATCCGGTCGAGCGTCTGCATGATCTGCTTGCGCGCCACGGAGGAGTCATCGGCGAACACCACCATGTAGCGGTCGGCGTCGTCGATGGGTTCGATGTCCTTGAACAGCAGGCTGTCATCGTCGTAGCGGGTGGTCTCGGAGAGCACTTTTTCGACATCGAGCAGCATCACGAGTTTGTTGCCGGGCAGCTCGGTGACGGCTGTCACCAGGCCGCCCATGTGCGCGGTGAGCATGTCGGGCGGCACCCGCATCTGTGCCCAGTCCAGGCGCAGGATGGTGTCGACCGCTTCGACGAGAAAGCCCTGGGTGTGGCCGTTGTATTCGGTGACGATCATGATGTCGCGCGGCGATTCCTGCCCGACCCCGACGTATTTGCCCAGATCGACCACCGGCACCAGCACGCCGCGCAGGCTGACCATGCCTTCGACGGCCTCGGGCATTTCGGGCGCGGCGGTGATCGCGGGCGTGCGCATGACTTCGCGCACCTTGAAGACGTTGATGCCGAAGGTCTCGCGGCGGTTCGTGCGCTGGTCGACGCCGAGCGTAAACAGCAATATCTCCAGTTTGTTGGTTCCGGCCAGTCTCGTCCTGGCGTCGATGTTCTTCAGCAAATCGGACATTTCATTCTCCGCCGAAATCGGCTGCATGCCCGGTCGATATGAGCGGGCGCGGCAAACTGGCAATCGAGCGGCGCGGGGGCACCCGGATGCGGGGGCTTTTCCCGGTACCGCCGTGTGGTCATGCCAGCCGCTCAAATCCACCGGCATGAGCGGGACTTTCCCGATCATACGCGCGAGCATTCGCCATGGCCGTGAAATCCGCCCCTCAAGCGTTGCAATACGTGGGCGGCGATGTCGAGAAGCGGCACGACCTCCTTGACCGCACCGATGAGCGCCGCTTCGCGCGGCATGCCATAGACGACACACGAGGCTTCGTCCTGGCCGATCGTCCACGCGCCCGCATGCATCATGTGCAGCAGGCCCGCCGCGCCATCCTTGCCCATGCCGGTGAGCAGCACGCCAATGGCCATGTGCCCGACCTGTTCCGCCGCGGAATGGAACAGTACGTCGACGGAGGGACGATGACGGTTGACCGGCTCGCCGCGCGACAGTTCGCAGATATAGCCGCCGCAGTCCATTCTTTTGATGCTCAGATGGGAATGGCCGGGGGCCAGGTAGGCGACGCCGGGCACGATCCGCTCGCCCTGGACGGCTTCGCGCACGGATATGGCGCTCAGGGCGTCGAGCCTGTTGGCGAAGGAGCCGGTAAAAAGCTCCGGCATATGCTGCGTCATCAGGATCGGCGGCACATCCGCCGGAAGACGCGTCAACACTTCGCGGATCGCTTCCGTGCCGCCGGTCGAGGCACCGATGAAGATGATTACGCCATCGTATGGCAGAAGTCTGCCCGGCAAGGATTCCGGCTTGGGTGGCGCTTTCTGCATGCGGTACCCCTTCCGTCAACGTAGCGGCGAATCCAGCCGCACATAAACCGTGTGGCCGAGCGAACGCAGCAGGTCGTTGGCATGCAGGAAACTTTCGGAATGCCCGGCATAGAGCCGTCCGTCCAGGCGCAAGAGCGGCGCGAAACGCTTCAGGATGCCGTATTGCGTCGGCTTGTCGAAATAGATCATGACATTGCGGCAGAAGATCGCATCGAACGGCCCTTGCAGCGTCCAGCCCGGCGACAAGAGATTGATCCGGCGGAAAACGATCATGCGGCGCAATTCGGGGCGCACGGTGTAGCGGTCGTCCCCCGCATTGTGCGTGAAATATCGGTTGATATACGCCTTCTGCATTCTCTCGACCTGGTCGCGCCGGTAGCTGCCCCGCTCGCCCTGGGCGAGCACGGCGGTGTCGATGTCGCTGGCGAGAATCTGCACGGGCGGCGTCAGGCTCGAAAAGGCTTCGCAGGCCGTGATCGCCAGCGAATACGGCTCCTCGCCCGTCGAGGCGGCGCAACACCAGATCTTGATGGGCCGCTTTTCCTTGATCTGCTTGAGTTGCGTGCCGAGGCTGTCGAAATGGTGCGACTCGCGGAAAAAAAAGGTCAGGTTGGTCGTCAGCGAATTGATGAAGGTTTCCCATTCGCCGCGATCCCGTTCGAGATGCTGCAAATACCGGGCGAAAGACGGGTAGCCGCAAGCGCGCAGGCGGCGCGCGAGGCGGCTGTAGACCATGTCCTGCTTGGCGGGCGACAGGGCAATGCCCGCATGCTCGTACAGCAGTTTGCGGACGCGATCGAAATCGGCGCTGGTGAACTCGAACTCGCGGTTCGGCGGCGGGGGCACGGCGGGCGTTGTCGAGGAGGGGGAGGAAGGCGCGACCATGATGTCAGTTTCCGGAAAGCGGCGGCGAATCCGGCCCGTCGCCACGGCCTGGCTGTGCCGGGGCATTGGCCGGGGATGCCGTTGCCGCGACCGTGCGGCCAGCCGCTTCGTTGAGAATGGCTTCTTCGCTCTCCTTGTTGAGAACGATGATGCTGATGCGGCGGTTGATCGGATCGAGCGGGTCGTCCTGATCCAGATGGATCGTATCGGCAAGCCCCACCACGCGCACGACCTTGAGCGCGTCCAGCCCGCCCGCGACCAGTTCGCGCCGCGCTGCGTTGGCGCGATTGGCGGACAGTTCCCAATTGGAAAAACCGCGCTCGCCGCCCGCATAACGCGCCGAATCCGTATGCCCGGACAAACTCACGCGGTTATCGACATCATTGAGCGCCATCCCGATGGCGCGCAGCAGATCGCGGGTATAGGAATGCAGCTCGGCGCTGGAGAGATCGAACATGGGGCGGTTCTGCTCATCGACGATCTGGATGCGCAGACCTTCCGAAACAATATCAATCAATATCTGGTTCTTGAACATGCGCAACTGGGTATTGGCCTCGACCAGCGCCTCGATCCGCCCCTTGAGGTCGATGAGGCGGGCATGTTCGCGCCGCTTCTCCAGATCCAGCCCTTCCGCATGGCCGCCGCCCTTTTGCCGCCGTTTCGCGGCGTCGATATTGATCGCCCGCGTCGAAGGCGTATCCCCGCGCCGTACCTGCCCCACCTTGCGCGACAAATCCTCGCCGCCGCCCTGAACGATGCTCGAACTATCACCTACCCCCGAACCGCCCTGCATGGAGAGTTTGAGCGGATTCTGGAAATGATCGGCGATCCCCTGGAGATCGCCCTGCGCGGTCGAACCGAGCAGCCACATCATCAGGAAAAACGCCATCATCGCGGTGACGAAATCGGCATAAGCGATCTTCCACGCCCCGCCGTGCGCGGCGGCCTGGGCGTCCTTCTTGATGCGCTTGACGACGATAGGCTGCTGGGTGCCATCACTCACCGCTCATCTCCCTGTCAGCCCTTGCGACTCTTTATTTCCTGTTCGAGTTCGATAAAAGTCGGCCTGTCGGTGGAATACAGCACTTTTCGCCCGAATTCCACCGCGATCTGCGGCGCATAACCGTTCATGCTCGCCAGCAGCACGACCTTCACCACCTGGAAAACCTTGCCGCTCTCCGTCACCTTCTGCTTGATCTGGCTGGCCAGCGGCCCGACGAAGCCATACGAAATCAGGATACCGAGGAAAGTCCCCACCAGTGCCCCGGCGATCATCTTGCCGAGCACCGCGGGCGGCTCGCCCACCGCCCCCATCGTGTTGACCACGCCCATCACGCAAACCACGATCCCGAAAGCGGGCATCGCCTGGCCGATTTCATCAATTGCATGCGGAGCCTGGTGCGTTTCCTGGTGATGCGTTTCGATCTCCATGTCCATCAGGTTCTCGATCTCGAACGCATTGAGATTGCCGCCCACCATCATCCGCAGGTAATCGCACATGAACTCGATCAGGTGATGATTCCCGGCCAGCGTCGGATACTTGGTGAAAATCGGGCTGGAATCGGGATTCTCGACATCGTTTTCGATCGACATCAAGCCTTCCTTGCGCACCTTGGCCAGAATCTCATAGAGCAGCGAGAGCAGATCGACATACACCGCGCGATTGAACTTCGACCCCTTGAACGCCAGCCCCAGCGAAGCGACTGCGGATTTCAACACCTTTGGGCCGTTGCTGGCGACGAGACCGCCGACGAGCAGGCCCATGATCGCAAGATATTCCGTCGGTACCCAGAGCGCGAAAACATTACCGTGAACCGCGAAAGTCCCGAACGAAGCGGCAAGAATGATGATGTAACCAGCGATCAGTAACACGGATCACCCCGGGCGGCAAAGATACCCATACAGTGCCGGATTACGCGCCGTCGTACTGTGACAACTTGAAGCCGGAATGGCAAAAAGCCGCCCGCGCCGCGCGTGTCCTACATATACAGGGTAATGACAGAACGGCGGCGGATCCGCGAACGGAGGGGCGCGGCGCAAGGGTTCAGAGCGTCACAGGCTCTTGTTCCCGCACCTTTTGCACCGCGGCGCGGCGGGTCTTGCCCGCGCGGGACGGCATGTTGCACAGACCGCACACATAATTGCGCACGGGGTCGTGGGCATGCGCCACGAAATACCCGCCGCAGTCGCGGCAGCGGGCCAATTGCAGGAGATCGGCATCGAAAAAGCGCACCAGCGTCCAGGCGCGGGTCAGGCTCAGCACCGGCTCTACCCTGCCGATCTCGACCTGGTCGAGATAAAGATGGTAAGCCTTGATGATCGCTTCGAGCGCACCCAGACCGGCCCGATGCGCGAAAAAGCGGTAATAGCCCATGAAAAGCGACGAATGCACATTCGGCTGCCAGGTCATGAACCAGTCGGTCGAAAACGGCAACATGCCCTTGGGGGGCGAGACGCCGCGCACTTCCTTGTAGATTTTGAGCAGCTTCTCGCGGCTCAGGCGGGTTTCGGCTTCGAGCATCTGCATGCGCGCGCCGAGTTGTACCATCTCGACGGCGCGGCAAACGTCCTCTGCCTCGTCGATGACCCGTATGTTTTTCATATCGTGTTTCTCCCGTTTTCCCCGTTCTTCTGTCCCTCAGGCGGCGTCTTCCGCCGCCCGCCCGGCCGCGACGATCGCCGCATGCAAAACGGAAGCCGTCTCGTCCCGTCCCTCTCCCGACATCAGGCGGGCGAGTTGTTCATCGTCGAAGCGAAATCGCGGTATCAAGGCCGGGCTATCGGCCATCCGGATCAAGCGGGACGCGGACAGGTTCTCGATGAAATCCGCCAGATCCTTGCCGATGCCCAGCCGGAACATGGCCGTTTCCCGATCGCCGCGCAGCATCTTCTGCGCTAGCATCAAGTAAGCGGCATTCAACTCGCGTATCTCGGCCTGGAAATCGGTGTGCTTCATCAAAAACCTTCGCCTTTCAAGGGACTGACGTTCTCAACTTAAAGTAAACTCTCATCATTCGCAAGTCAAATATTTCACGTATCGCACGGGCGACGATGCAAACGTACATCATATCGTGCGCGAATTCACGGCATCCGGTGCGTATTTGTTATGCCAACAGCGCATTTTGCCGGGGTGGCGCGACCACGATGATAAACCCCGATCCGGGCGCGAGGCGTCGTGGTAGTCCATGGGGCGCATGGATCGCCGCGTTTCGCCCGGAATAACGATGGATTCGATCGGGACTTCCTTAGAGCAAATCAACAAATTGAAGCCCAAAGAGAACCACCGTCATTGCGAGGCCCGAAGGGCCGTGGCAATCCAGTAAGCCGCATGGATTGCCACGGCGCCGCGCGCCTCGCAATGACGATCAGTTTGATATGAGCCTCATAAAGTTGATCTGCTCTAATGCAAACGCCCCGCAGTAGCGGGGCGTTTGCATTTACAGAGACACCACGGGTCAACCGTAGAAGTCCACGTAGAAGTTATCGACGCCTGTCACTTCAGTGTCTTCCAGGTTGGCACTCTGGGTACTGGGTACCTCGGTATCGTCAGGCTCATCCGTGTCGTCAGGCTCATCGACATTGGTCGTATCGTCATCCTCCTCCTCCTCATATTCAAATGGTTTTTTGCATGTGGGCACGCACCAGATGGGAGCAGGCACCCAGACCACGATCGGCGGCGGCGGCGGGCACCAGATGATTGGCGGGCAAAAGACAGGGAAATGAACAACAGGGGCAGGTCCCCATACCGGGGGGTAATACGGGCCAAAAAAGAACATTGCAGTCTCCTTGGGCGGCAAAAACACCTAAAACGCCTCAAGTACCCGCCTTCCCGGGAAGACCGCAAACATTGCTCGCGTCTCGTTCCTGCGGGACGGGTTTCGAGGCACTCAAACACCCGCCGTGGCCGAGCCACGGCGTTTTCATACCAAGCGGAACCCGCCTTCCAATGGAGGCGTTGCGCTCCGCTTCCCCCTTGCTAATGCAGAAACAAGGCATCGGCGTGAATCTTTGTATCTTCAATTTTGCAACGTGTGCATATTAATGCGATTTGTCACATATGTAAATATTTTTATTGCAAGCGTCCGCGCCACGGACACGTCCGCCCGCATTCCGGCTCAAATTCTCTGCACGATGTAAGCCTTGACCGCTCCGGCATCCGGGGCCATGACATCCACCCGTTGCGGCAGCGTCTCCAGTTCTTGCAGACCGGCGGGGATTTCCGGCCCGCGCCCGAGCGCCTCCCGGATGGTGTCGGCGAACTTCGCCGCCTGCGCGGTTTCCAGCACCAGCAGCGGCACACCGTCCGGCAAGCCGGAAACATGTTGCAAGGCCACCTTGAGACCATCGGCGGTATGGGGGTCGATGGTCACGCCGTAACGCTCATGCGCATGCCGGATCGTCGCCAGGCGGTCGGCATGGGAACTGCTGCCCGAGACGAAGCCGAATTCCGGCAGGCGCGCGCAGTATGGCGTGCCCGACAGATCGAAAGCGCGACCGGTGTCGATCTCCGCCCACAATCCGGCGACCTTCGCCGGATCGCGATCCACGAGGTCGTACACGAACCGCTCGAAATTCGACGCCTTGGAAATATCCATGGACGGGCTGGACGTGACATGCGTCTCATCGGCCTTGCGCGGGCGGTAGATGCCGGTGCGGAAGAACTCGTCGAGCACATCGTTTTCATTGGTGGCGAGAATCAGCCGGGCAATCGGCAGCCCCATCCGGCGCGCGATGTGCCCGGCGCAGATGTTGCCGAAATTGCCCGAGGGCACGCAGAAGGCGACCTGTTCGTCATTGCCCGAGGTGGCGGCGAAATAGCCCTTGAAGTAGTAGACGACCTGCGCCGCGATCCGCGCCCAGTTGATCGAATTGACCGCGCCGATGCGGTGGCGCGCCTTGAAGGGCGCGTCGTTGGAAATCGCTTTTACGATGTCCTGTGCCTCGTCGAACATGCCGGTGATGGCGATGTTGAAGATGTTGTCGTCGGCGAGCGAATACATTTGCGCGCGCTGGAAGGCGCTCATCTTGCCGTGCGGCGAGAGCATGAACACCTTGATCCGCGCCTTGCCGCGCATCGCGTATTCCGCCGCCGAGCCGGTATCGCCGGAAGTCGCGCCGAGGATGTTGATCGTCTCGCCGCGCTTTTCCAGCACGTATTCAAAGAGATTACCCAGGAGCTGCATCGCCATGTCCTTGAAGGCGAGCGTGGGGCCGTTCGAGAGTGCCAACAGGCCGAGCCGAGTCGGCTCCAGCCAATGCAGCGGCGCAATCTGCGCGGGATCGTCGCCCGTCCGTGCGTGGCGGTAAACCCCGGCGGTATAAGTACGCTCGCAGATTTCGCGGAGATCGTCGGCGGGGATGTCGCCGATGAAGCGGGATAGTATCTCGTAAGCCAGTTCCGCATACGGCAGCCCCCGCCACGCATCGAGTTCGGCGCGACCGATGTGGGGATAGCGTTCCGGCAGATACAGACCGCCGTCCGGAGCCAGCCCGCCAAGGAGGATGTCGCAGAATCCGGATTGGGCGCTATGACCGCGAGTGGAAAGGTATTTCACAGAAAAATCCTTGAAAGCCGGGGAAAGCGGGGAGTCTACCCAAAGACGCGCAAAAAGGCTTGCCGGATGGGATGATTGGTCTTGGCAACGGTGGGAGTCCCCCGCTTTCGGGCGGAGGAGAATGTCAAGCGCGAAGCCGCCAAAAAAGGGAGGCCGCAAGGCCCCCCAATCTTTACGCGGTGCGCAATCCCCTTTCTGGCTAAAGGGATATTGCGCCACGCGCCTCCCTCTCCTGTTCATGCCACTTTTGTATCATGGTCTTATAGACACCCCCGCGCGCATTCGTTCAATGATTTTGCCCGCCGCGCCATCCGGCCAGCACATCGTCTCCGACATGTTCCTCCGGAACTGTCGAAACGCCGGGAATCCGGCTACCATGGCCGCCTTCGATTTTCGGCCCGTTTGCCACGATGTCCCCCATGCCCTGGAACCTTGCCCGCACCATTCTCACGAACGCTTGGCCGGTGTTGGTGGCGCAGATGGTTTCCATCGGCATGATGGCCGCCGATACGCTCATCGTCGGGCGCTATTCCACGCAGCATCTGGCGGCGGTCGCGGTCGGCTCCGGGCTTTACGCCACGCTGGCGATGAGCCTGGGCGGGGTGTTGCAGGCGCTCGCCCCCATCGTCGGCCAGCACTATGGCGCGGGAGAGCGGGAACGGATCGGCTCGGATATACGGCAAGGTTTGTGGCTCGCCGTCCTGCTCACCCTCTGCGGCGGCGCACTGCTCGTCGATCCCCGCTGGCTGATCGCCCCGGCACGGCTCGAAGCGGATGTCGAAGCCATTACCGTGGATTACATGCGCCTGCTCGTCCTCTCCCTGCCCGCCATGCTCGGCTACCGCACCTTCCACGCGGCAGCCAACGCCCTGGGCCTGCCGCGCCCGCTCATGCTCATCGCCTTTCTGGAAACCTTTTGCCACGCCCTGCTGGCGAGTGTCCTGGTCGGTGGCCACGCGGGCCTGCCGCCGCTGGGCGCGACCGGGGCGGCGCTTTCGCAAGTCGTCGTGAGCTGGATCGGTCTGGGATGTTGCGTCTGGCTGCTGCGGAAAAGTCCGCGCTTCGCGCCCTTCCACATCTTCGCGCGATGGGAGCGTCCCTGCTGGAAGGCGCAAAAAGAACTGCTCCGGCTCGGCATCCCGATGGGTTTCTCCTTTCTGGTGGAAATCAGTGCCTTTACCCTGATGGCGATCTTCATCGCCCGTCTCGGGGCGGAAACGGTGAGCGGGCATCGCATCGCCGCCAATCTCTCCGCGCTCGTCTACATGCTGCCGCTCTCGCTGGCCATCGCCACGGCGGCGCAGGTGGCGCAGGCGGTCGGTGCCAAGGACGAGGCGCTGGCGCGCGGCTTTGCCCTGACCGGGATAAAAATCGCCTGCGTTTTTTCTGTCCTCATGGCCGTCGCGTTGTTGTGCCTGCGCGGCCCCATCGCCTGGCTGGCGACCACCGACGCCATGGTGGCGAACGTGGCCATCGGACTCACTTTCTATATTGCGCTCTACCAGTTCTTCGACACCGTGCAAACCATCGCCTGCTGGGCGCTGCGTGCCTACAAGATCAGCTTCGTGCTGCTGTTCATCCACATGGCCTGTTTCTGGGGGCTTGGCCTGGGGCTTGGTTACTGGCTCGCGTTCCACGCCCCCGTTCCGCAAGGCGCGGCGGGTTTCTGGCAGGCGTCGGTCATCTCCACCATCACCGCCGCCGTCCTTTTCGGCTGGCTGCTGCTATGGGTGACAAAGCAGCGAACCAGAACCTGTCCGGGCGCGTGATACGGAGTCCTCCGCGATGCGCGGAGAGGGCAAACGCGGAGCGCGGAGGTAAATCAATTTATGATGTTCATATCAAACCGCCGTCATTGCGAAGCCCGGAGGGCCTCGCAATGACGGCGGTTCTCTTGCCCAGTGTTTCCTCAATCGGTGCCGAAATTGGGATGATAGGGGCCGTAAAGCAGGCCGTTGAAGCGCCCGGCGGAAAGAAGCTGGTAACTCGCGGCACGCCCTATTTCATGCGATCTGTCCGTCAGGCTGTTGACGATCTGCTTGATGGCCGCGCGCACCAGCATGCCGACCAGGCCGCCGCCGCTATTGTTGTTGTTCTGGCCGGTGGAAACATAGGCATAGCCTTGCCAGAGTTCCTCGCCGCTCCGGAGGTCGACGAGTCTGGCGGAAGCGGAGGCTTCCACCACGCTGTCAAGCAGGCGGTAACTGACGCCGAAGCGGTCGATTGAAATGTAGAGCGCCGCGTCGGCTCCGAAGATTTCGCGCAATTTGTCCAACGGAAGCGCCTGCGCTTCGTCGGCGACGGTCACGCCGTTCTGTTTGAAGGTTTCTTCCGAGAGCGTTACCGGAATCACGTAATAGCCGCCTTCTCCCAGGGGAACCGTCGCGGTAGCCAGAATACTCGTGGGTGCCTTGATTTCCGGAGAACGGTTGACCGGCGGCAATACCAGGATGGAGCGCGGACGATTCGCCCGGAAAGCGGTGTAATCCATCGGGCTGGGCGGCGTCACGCAGGCGGCAAGCAAGAACGACGCCCCGGCTACCATGGCAAGACGCATCGCCGAAACGCGCAACGCGGGAAAAAGACTTGTGCGTGAGATCATTGTGGTTGTGCTTGCCGGTATTTATTCAGCAAAAAGTCCATGAACACGGCGGATTCGGGAAAACGCGCCTTTTCTTTCCCGAAGCATTCGGCAGCCTTGTCGTCATGGCCGGTTTCCGCGTAAAGCAGGCCCAGATGCGCGTAAAACCCCGGCGGCGCAATCTTGCCGCTGGCGTCGATTTTGTTGATGTCGCGCTCCATGGCCTCGATTTGTGCTTCCCGGCTTTCGCCTTTCAAATGCGCGTAAACCTGCTCCTCGTAGCTTTCCCAACGATAAAGCGGCTCCGGCCTGGTCGCGCAGGCGGAAAGGAAAACGGCAAAGACAAGTACCGGCAAAAGGCGGTGCGGCCCGCGTCCCGTCCCCATTTTCACTTGCCCGCGGGCTGCCACGCGCCGCTGTCGATAGTGGCGGTCAAATGGTCGACCGCTTCGCGGATGGCCAGATCCAGCACTTTCCCGTTCAGCGTGGAGTCATAGCCCGAGGTGCCGCCGAAGCCGATGATCTCCCGGCTGGAAAGCTCGTATTCCCCCGCGCCCTGTACCGAATGGACGACTTCCGTGGTGTGGGTGTCGACGATGTTGAGGCTGACCTTGGCATAGGCGACCTGTTTCTTGCCGCGCCCGAGAATGCCGAACAATTGATGATCGCCCACTTCCTTGCGACCGAATTCCGTCACATCGCCGGTGATGACATACGCGGCTCCCTTCAGGGCCTGGGCCTCGTTGCGGATACGGGCTTCCTGCGACGCTTCCGCCATGTTGTCGCGGTCGAGCACGGTAAAGCGGTTGGTCTGCTGCAAATGCGTTATCAGGATGGTTTTGGCCTGGCTGCCGAGGCGATCCACGCCGTCCGAAAACAGCCCGCGCATGAAACTGGAACGGTTGTCGAATTTGCCGACCGCGATGGGCGAACGCGGGCCATGATAGGCCACCGCCGCGCTGGCGGTTTGTTCGACGGCCAGGGAGCGATGGCTTTCCGTGGCGCATCCCGCGAAAGTCAGGGCCAGGAGGGAAACCGCAATGCAGGAAATGTAGGAGTGTTTCATCGAAAACTCACCTTGGTTTAGAGGTTGATGGCGTACAGGCATGGCGTGCCCGATGGCAAACCGGTAAATACAAAGAAGGGAGCATGCTACCATGCCCACCGACGCCAGTCACGGTTAAAATGCGTCGCCCTGTATTCTGGATATACCTGTTCGCACCATGGAATTGCCCAAGAGTTTCGAGCCTGCGGAGATCGAATCCCGTCTTTATTCCGAGTGGGAATCCCGCGGCTATTTCGCCGCCGGGCTGGACACCGCGAAGCCCAGGGATGAAGCGTTCTGCATCCTGCTGCCGCCGCCCAACGTCACCGGCACCCTGCACATGGGGCACGGTTT
>JAISNX010000153.1 GCA_031276015.1 Azoarcus sp. | reverse complement strand
AAGAATCAATGGGCCGTTCCCATCAATGGCGGCGATCAGTGGGGCGTGCGCGGTGAAGGCTGCGAATCCCGCAAAGAAAAACGCCCAACCGGAAACGGTTGGGCGGGTGTGACTGGTGGCCAGTCGCGGAATCGAACCACGGACACGCGGATTTTCAGTCCGCTGCTCTACCAACTGAGCTAACTGGCCAGGAAGCCGTGCATTATAGCGGCGGACATGCCGAAGTCAATCATCCCGCCGCGCAGTTTTTTCAGTACCGGTAGTGCTCCGCCTTATACGGCCCTTCGACCGGCACGCCGATGTACGCCGCCTGTTCCGGCGTGAGCGTGGTCAGGTGCGCGCCGATCTTCTTCAGGTGCAGGCGGGCCACCATTTCGTCCAGTTTCTTGGGCAGGGTGTAGACGCCGACCGGGTAATCGCCGCCACGGGTGAAAAGCTCGATCTGCGCCAGCGTCTGGTTGGCGAAGGAGTTGCTCATCACGAAACTGGGGTGGCCGGTGGCGCAGCCGAGGTTCACGAGCCGACCTTCGGCCAGCAGGATGAGCCGCTTGCCGTCCGGGAAAATGATGTGGTCGACCTGCGGCTTGATGTTTTCCCACGTGTATTGCCGCAGGCTCGCCACGTCGATTTCGGAGTCGAAGTGGCCGATGTTGCAGACGATGCTGTTGTGCTTCATCGCCCGCATGTGCGCGTGGGTAATCACCTTTACGTTGCCGGTGGTGGTGACGAAGATGTCGCCCCGGGCAGCGGCCTCGTCCATGTTGACCACGCGGTAGCCTTCCATCGCGGCTTGCAGGGCGCAAATGGGGTCGATTTCGGTGATCCAGACCGTCGCGCCCAGACCCTTGAGCGACTGGGCGCAGCCCTTGCCGACATCGCCATAGCCGAGGACGACGGCAATCTTGCCCGCGATCATGACGTCGGTGGCGCGCTTGATGCCGTCGACCAGCGATTCGCGGCAGCCGTAGAGGTTGTCGAATTTGGATTTCGTTACCGAGTCGTTTACGTTGATGGCGGGGAATTTCAGTTCGCCCCGCGCGTGCATCTGGTAGAGGCGATGCACGCCGGTGGTAGTTTCTTCGGTGACGCCCTTGATGCGGGCAGCGCGGGTCGAGTACCAGGCAGGATCGGTTTTCAGGCGATCCCGGATGGCGGCGAAAAGCACAGTTTCTTCTTCGCAGCCGGGGTTCGCCAGCACGGCGGGGTTTTTTTCGGCTTTCGCGCCCAGGTGCAGCAGCAGGGTGGCGTCGCCGCCGTCGTCCAGGATCATGTTGGCGGATTTGCCGCCGGGCCAGTCGAAAATGCGGTGGGTGTAGTCCCAGTAGTCTTTCAGGCTTTCGCCCTTGACGGCGAATACGGGAACGCCGCTCGCGGCAATGGCGGCGGCGGCATGATCCTGGGTGGAAAAGATGTTGCAGGAGGCCCAACGCACCTGCGCGCCCAGTGCGGTGAGGGTTTCGATCAGTACCGCCGTCTGGATGGTCATGTGCAGCGAACCGGCGATGCGCGCACCTTTCAGTGGCTGGCTTCGGGCATATTCTTCGCGGATCGCCATCAGGCCCGGCATTTCGGTTTCGGCAATGCTGATTTCCTTGCGGCCCCACCCGGCAAGGGCGAGGTCGGCAACGACGTGGTTTGAGGATGCGGCCATGCCGGAACTCCTTCGAGACTATGGCCGGAAACGGCGATGGACATGTCCGTCGCCCCGTATCCGGCTAGGGTTGTCGGGGCGAGCGCCGTTGAAACCGGGCCGCCCGTTGCGGGCGACAGTCTCCGGGCCTGGGATGATGGAAATCTCGCAACGCTCCCCGGAGAAGGGCCGGATTATAAGGGCGGCGCGCGGCCTTGTAAAAAGCTGTCCGTGATAAATGCCGTTATGAGCCATTCCCCGCCGCGCTGCTGTTTTCCTGCGGCGGCGTGGGTGGGGTTTCGGCGGACGGCGGGAAGAAGAACATCAGCGGACGGGTGAAGAAGCGCCGCAGCACCAGCGTGCTCAGCACGCGCCCTTGCGCAAAGGTGATGCCGCGCGAGCGCATCGCCACGTACAGGGCGAGCGTGAAGCTGACGAGCAGGTTCACGAGGCCGATCAGCAGGACGCCCGCCGCCGTGGTGAGGACGATGGCCGTCGGCAGCGCGAAGCCATGGGCCGCAACGGCATAGCCCGTGTAGGCGGCGGAAAAGGCAATGTGGCGGATGTCCAGCGGCAGGCCGAACAGTGTGCCGATGGCCGTGGCCCCGCCAAGCAGGAAACCGAAGAAAAAGTTGCCCGCCAGCGCGCCGAGGTTGTTCTCGACATAGGCGGCGAAGCGTTGCATGACCGCTTCGCCGAACAGGCGGCGCGCCCATTGCAATTGCGCCAGCCGTTCGGGGATGCGGTTGTAGGCGGCCAGGTTGTCGTAATAGGCGGCGATCAGGCCGGAAAGGAACAGGCAGACCCCGGCGACCGCCGCGAAAAACGGCGCGCCGCTAAAGGGGCTGGCGTCGGCGAGCAGTTCGTCGGCCTTGGCCGCGTCGATGAAAGCGCCATCGAAGAGATACTGGAATACGAACGAGAACAGGATCGCCACGGGGATGGAAAGGCCGAGGTTGCCAAGGATGGCGGCAAACTGGCTGCGCAGGGTGCGCACCACGGTATCGGCCAGGTTGTCGAGGTCGCGGATTTTGCCGCGTGTTTCTTCGATGGAGGCGGCGATGGCATTGGCCGTCATCGCGGGCTGCTTGGTGGCGACGGTGCCGCCCAGGATGTGGATGAGCGCGAAGCCGATGCCATAATTGAGGCAAAAGCACAGGGCTTCGGTGAGCGGCGGCATGTGCCGGGCAGCGAGCGTAATCTTCAGGGCCGACATGAAGGCGATGATGAAGCCGCCGAGCGCCGCCGAGCCGAGCATGGAGAAATACTCCCGCCGGGTCGTGGTGATGTATTTTTCGCCCGTCTTGCCCGCGCTCTCGGTCATGCGCCGCGAAAGCAGGCCGACATTGGTGCTCCAGTAGTCGGAGAGGCTGTTCTTGCGGCATTCCGCCCGCACCAGGCGCTTGAACAGCGCGACGGCCTGCGGCAAGAGCGGCACGACCTTGCGGGCCTGATGCAGTTCGCGCAGCAGGCCGAGCAGTTCGTGGATGCGGTCGAGGTGCTGGCGCAGGCGTTCGAGCGTCAGCGTCAGCGTCAGGCTGGTTCCGCGCCGGGTCGCCCGCCGCCGCACACGTTGCAGGACTTCGTTGCACTGGTCGAGCATCACACCGAGATGCGCTTCGCTTTCGAGCGGCGTGGACGGGTCACCCCACCATTCGCGGTAGGCGTGCAGGTACTCCACCACTTCGGCGTTCTGGGCCAGAAACGGCGACTCGACTTCTTCGAGCTGGGGATCGACGCGCACCAGTTCGGGGTCGAGGCCAATGGACGAAACGTGATAGGACAGCATCCGCAAGGCTTCGAGCATTTCGGAGACCGCTACCGGCAGCGTTTCGCCCGCGATCTCCGTGTCCAGCGCGCTGCCCGCCTCGCCGGTCAGCACGGCATGGAAAAACGCCGTCCAGGTTTCGTCGGGAATCGCCTCGACCCAATGTTCATCGCCCTTGCGGTGGAAGATCACCGCCAGCAAATCCTTCAGGTAGCCGGTATCGACCACGTCGGGCAGCAAGCGATGGGAAATGCGCCGGATCATTTCGCTGAAAAAACCGCGATAGGGCAGCATGCCGGAGGCAACGTAGAGCGAGACCTGTTTGTGCTCGACGAAAAGCCGCAACAGGGCCGTGCGCAGCACCGCGCGTGCCTCGGGCCGGGCCGCGAGGGCGCGGGTGAGCGCGGCGAGCGTGTCGCTGGCGTCCGGCGCGCGGCGGTTGGGCCGTACCGCGTCGGCCAAGGCTATCCAAAGGGAAATCTCGTCGCCGCCCGAGGCGAGACGGTCGAACAAGGGCGCGAAGCAGCTTTCATCGGAAGCCTTGCTTCGATTTCTGCGAAACGGGTTCCAGACAAGCGCCATCAGAATTTCGCCTCCATCAGTTTCGGGGAAAATACCATAGGAAACACCGATTAGAGCGTTTTCGGCTCAGATGCCGACACAATCCGAAGCCGGGATGTTTTTTGTCATTCATCGCAAGCGAAGTATCGCGGCCTGCCTTGCCGTCACGCACAGGCAGGCAACCCTTCGTCATTGCGAGGGCCGAAGGCCCGCGGCAATCCACATGGCGGTGACTATCCGTACTGACAGGCGGTGTTGCGGGAATCGCGGGCACATGGATTGCCACGGCGCTTCGCGCCTCGCAATGACGAATCTCCCGCCCCGTCATTGCGAGGGCCGAAGGCCCGTGGCAATCCACATGGCGGCGACTATCCGTACTGACAGGCAGTGTTGCGGGAATCGCGGGCACATGGATTGCCACGGCGCTTCGCGCCTCGCAATGACGAATCTCCCGCCCCGTCATTGCGAGGGCCGCAGGCCCGCGGCAATCCACACGGCGGCGACTACCCGCACTGACTGGCGGTGTTGCGGGAATCACGGGCACATGGATTGCCACGGCGCTTCGCGCCTCGCAATGACGGATCTCCCACCCCGTCATTGCGAGGGCCGCAGGCCCGTGGCAATCCATGCGGCGGCGACTGCCCGTACTGACGGGCGGTGTTGCGGGAATCACGGGCATATGGATTGCCACGGCGCTACGCGCCTCGCAATGACGAATCTCCCGCCCCGTCATTGCGAGGGCCGCAGGCCCGTGGCAATCCATACGTCGGCGACTACCCGTACTGACGGGCGGTATTGCGGGAATCACGGACATGTGGACTGCCACATCGCTCCGCGCATCGCAGTGACGAAAAATATTCCCTCTCGGCGTGCCCGCATGCCGATGGCGCAGTTCCATGACCGAATGAAATGCCAGATTCAGGCGCGCAGCAGTGCCTCGCGCCCGCCGAGCCAGCGCGCGAGCAGCCTGTCGACGGCTTCCGGCGCGGCGGCGAGCAGTTCCTCGGCCACGTCCCGCGCCGTGTCGATCATGT
>JAISNX010000061.1 GCA_031276015.1 Azoarcus sp. | reverse complement strand
CCTGCTCGGCAGGATTCCCACACCGGCGGAATATCTGGCGCAGGTCGAAGTCGTCAACAAGAAAGCCGCCGACATCTACCGCTACATGAATTTCGACCAGATTCCGGCGTTTACGGAAGTGGCGGAGGCCGTGGTGGCGTAGGGCGTTCCAGGCAGAAACCAAGGCGGTTCCTGTTCAAATGCGAACATTCCCCGTCGACAGTGTCCGCGCTTGAACAGAAACCGCACTATCTACCCTTTACCCGCCTTGTAGCCGCTCTGCCTCGGCGTTGGCGGCTTGCTCGCTTCTTCATCGCCCGTCGGCAATGCCAGCTTGCCATCCTTCTTTTCCGGCACCGCCGCGCCCGCGTGGTAGCGCCTGACCGTGGCGTCCACTTCCACCCCGCCGCCGCCCAGTCCGCCGGGCAGCGAGGCGCGCAGCATCACACGTACAGCATTATCGTCCCCGTGGTCGAGCGGCATGACCCGCGCCTCGATCCTCGGCAGCCACGGCAGGAAAAAAGCGATGGATTCAGGCTGTCCCTGCCGTTCGTCCGCCAGGGCGGGCATCCAGGCCGCGGGCATCGCCGCTACGGACTCCAGCCAACGCTGCCACGACCCCGACCAATCGCCCCACAAGGTATTCCAGTCCCCGAACATTTCCCATGGCCGCGTCCATGCCGACAACCACAGACCCGGCAACCCGGCCACGCCGGATTCGTCATATCCGAAAAATCTCATCGCCACGTCTCGCTTTGCTGGAAGCCGAGGCCACAGGATACATCCGCCAAGGCGGGCCGCCAAACTTTCGCATCCACGAGAACATGCAAAATCGCACGCCAGCCAACTCGCGCCCCGTACCACGTATGACACGCACGGCGCATCGAACCTCGCGGACGTCTGTCCGGCGTTTCCTCAAAACTTCCCCGAACCCATTCCGCCTGCTTCGCCACACAAGCGCCCAACCCACGACATATATTGCCCCACGCCTCTTTCGACCGAATACGCCCGCACGCTTTGCCGCGCCGCCGCGCGCAGGGCCACCGTCTCGGGCGGGGCGGCGAGCGCCTGCAACACACGCTCGACCAACGCTGCGCCGTCGAAAAAATCCACCAGCCAGCCATTCTCGCCGTGGCGGATCGCCTCGCGTACCGGCGCAGTATCCGAGGCGACGACCATGCAGCCGCTGGCGAGCGCCTCCAGCAAGGACCACGACAGTACAAACGGATAAGTCAGATACACATGTACGGCGGAAACCCGCAAGGCACGCCGGTAGTTGGCATAGCTCACCTTGCCGGTAAAATGCACGCGCGCCGGATCGACCGGGTTTTCGCGCAGCAATTTGGTGCGCCAACTGGGCGCATCCTTGGGACGAGTGCCGTAGCTCACATCGTCGCCGCCGATGATGACGACCTGGCAGGTGGGATGCGCGCGCAGGATTTCCGGCAAGGCGCGCATGAAACGGTGAAAGCCGCGATAGGGTTCGAGATTGCGCGACACATACGTGATGACAGGCTCGCCCGCGCGCAGGATTTTGCCGTCGGGCAATTCCAGCGTGGCGGCGGGGTCGGGCCGCAGGCCCTCGACGTCGATGCCTTCGTGGATGAGCGCGATCTTGCCGTGATAGATGGGGGGAAACAAACTGCGTTGCCATTGCATGGGCGCGACGGCGAGATCGCACTGCTCCAGATTCAGCAAATGCATGGCGTTTCGGCTGAAAATCGCCGCCGCGCCATCCGGCGTCAGCGGGAACTCCGGGTCGAAACCCGCGTCCGCCCCCTTGGTATGGTAGTAATACTCGCAAAAATGAACCAGCTTGACGTCGGGAAACGCCTGCTTTACATAAAGGCTCTCGCCCCAGCCCGGATGGGCGATCACTACATCGGGCCGGTATCCCCGGCGTTTGAGATCGAGCAGCATGCGCAGCACCTGCTGGCCGTGCAATACCCCTTCCTCGAACATCCGGGCATACGGGTGCGTGGCCTTGTTCGGGCCGCGATGCGGACGGTAGCGGAGCAGGCGGACGGCTTCCATGCCCGGCGCGCGGTCGAGACCGATGGCAAGCACTTCGGTGCCGGGCTGGCGCGAGAGATGCGCGGCCAGATGGCGAAACTGGCCGGGGAAATTCTGGTGGATAAAAAGAACTTTCATCGTCCTGTCTTGAAGAGCCTGCTTCTTCGGAGGAATAGGTTCGGCATGATAGTGCCCCAGGCACGAGTCTCTCAAATTTTTGTATTTCCGGCTTTCATCAGGGATCACCAACTCATGGCGATACCCGATAATTGACGCTTCATCCGAAACCAGCCCTACTCGTACCGCTCATGACATCGCTTTCACCCTGGCGTGCTGTAACAGTCCGGCGGCCTTGGATACTTCCCGCGCTCGCCATCCTTGTCGCCCTCCTCGTCGCCGCCTGGCATCTGAAACTGCCCGCGCTTGCCTGGCACTGGGCCGGGACGCTCCGCCAGGAAGATGTCTGGCGGCACAAAAGCCTCTGGCTGCCCGATTACCGGGCAACCATCGACGCGCACCCCATCGAGGGCGTTTCGCACAACGCCTCGGGCCTGACCTACGACGACAGGACGCACACGCTCTACCTCGCCATCAACAACCCGGCGGAAATCCTGGAACTCACGACCGGGGGGCGCATCCTGCGGCGCATCCCGGTCATTGGCGTGGAAGACCTGGAGGGACTCACCCATGTACGGGACGATGAATTCTTCATAATCGACGAGCGGCGTCAGCGCATCTACTGGATTCCGATCCGCCCGGAAACCACGCGCATCGACGTCGCCGATGCCCCCTGGCTGGGCCTCGGCATCCTGCTGAACGGCAATCTCGGCTTCGAGGGCGTCAGTTGGAACGGTGGGCGAAACCTGCTTTTCGTGGCCAAGGAAAAATCGCCGCCGCGCATTTTCCACATCGAGGGTCTCTTGCCCGAGGCCCGCCCCGACGCGCCCATGAACCTGCAAATCCACGAATGGCAACCCAAGGTCGATCCGGGGCGCTTCCTGCGCGATCTCTCCTCCCTCTCCCTGCACGACCGCAGCGGCCACCTGCTCATTCTCAGCGACGAATCCCGCATCCTCGCCGAATATAGCAAGGCCGGAGAACTCATCAGCCTGATGCCCCTCTGGCGCGGCTGGCACGGTCTCGAACGCTCGATCCCCCAAGCCGAAGGCGTCACCGTCGATGCGCAGGGCACGATCTACATCGTTTCCGAACCGAACCTGTTCTACCGTTTTGAAAGGACGGGAGCGCCGCATTCCGGGCAGGCGTTCCGGGATTCGTAGAAGCTCGCGGTAGAGGCGGCAAGGCGGACAACGGTTCCGGCCTACCGGCGCGGAGCCGCATTCAGCCCTTGACCGCGACGAACCCGATGATAGCGAAGGCGATGTTGTCGCCATGTCCCTTGGCGCGCTGGCGGGCAAGGCCGAGCAGGCGCTGCGCTGCTTCGGGGGCGGAAAAATCGGCCAGCGTGGCGGCAAGTTCGCCGTCGCCGAAGTAGTGCCAGAATCCGTCCGTGCAGAGCAGGAAGCGATCCCCAAGCACCACATCCCCGCATTCGCCGTGTTCGATGCGCGGGGGGCGGTCGCCGCCCAGGCAGGAGACGAGGACATTGCGCTGCGGATGCCGCAACGCCTCTTCTTCCGACAGTTTGCCGCGCCGCTGCAATTCTCCGACCAGCGAGTGATCGTTCGTGCGCACCAGCAACTGGCGGTCGCGGAAATGGTAGATGCGGGAGTCGCCACAATGCGCCCAATACGCCTTGCCGCGGTAAAGCAGGTACAGGGCGACGGTGCTGTGGGGATCTTGCTCACCAGCGAACTGGCTCATGCGGATGGCCCCGTGCGCGGAACGGATGGCGGCGTCCAGCACCCGCTCGGGCTGGTCCGTGGCGGGCGTGAAGGCTTCGAGGCTCCGATGCGCCGCCACGGCAACCTGGTCGGCCGCCGCGCCGCCGCCGTTGTGCCCGCCCATACCGTCCGCCAAGGCGACAAGCAACGCGCCTGGATGCGAGGGATGAGTCAGGACGGCGACCCGATCCTGCTGGTCCTTGCGATCGCCGGTATGGCGTGCGATGCAGGTTTCGACGGAGACACGCATGGGAAAAAGCAAACATGGGCAACTTGTTGATGCATGATAACAACAGCCATGGGGCAGGTATAGCGTTGAGGCAAAAATCGCCCAAACAATCTCACGAACAAGACAATCCATTGATTTTAAACGAGTTTATGCCTTTTGGCTCCGAAATGAAATCTTTAGCAGAATCAATACGTTAATTGATTACATGGGGATTTTTCCAGCAAACGGGCATTACCCGGCATCTTTGGAGGCGGCCTTGACTCTTTACGATACTGCCAATAGAATTGCGGGTTCTTCAAACAAGCAACGTTGGAGCAACACCATGTACGCGGTGATAAAAACCGGCGGCAAGCAATATCGCGTCCGCGCCGGCGAAAAGATCAAGGTAGAACAGATACCGGCTGACGTGGGTTCCCAGATCACGCTCGACCAGGTTTTACTGGTTGGCGAGGGCGAGTCGGTCAAGATCGGCACGCCAGTGGTTGCCGGGGCCACCGTCACGGCGTCCGTGCTCGCGCACGGTCGTCACGACAAGATCAAGATTTTCAAGATGCGTCGGCGCAAGCACTACCAAAAGCACCAGGGGCATCGCCAGAACTACACCGAAATCCGCATCGACGCCGTTTCGGCTGCTTCGGCTGCTGTTTCGTCCTGAACCCGGAGGTCATTCGACATGGCACACAAGAAAGCAGGCGGCAGTTCGCGCAACGGCCGCGATTCAGAGTCAAAACGTCTCGGCGTGAAGCGCTACAGCGGCCAGTTCGTCGCGGCGGGCAACATCCTGGTACGCCAGCGCGGCACGCAGTTCCATCCCGGCGACAACGTTGGCATCGGCAAGGATCACACGCTGTTCGCACTGGCCGACGGCACGGTCAGGTTCCTGATCAAAGGCCCGAAAAACCACCGCACGGTAACGGTCATCCCCGAGACGGAAACCCCCGCCGCCGCCTGATTTTCGTCGGCACGTGGTTCCAGCCCAAGCCCTGTCCTGTGCGCCAGGGCTTTTTTGTTTGCAGGCACGCATCGCCCCCAGGATTTTGCGATGAAATTTTTCGACGAAGCCCGGATCGAGGTCATCGCCGGTGACGGCGGCGACGGCGCGGCCACGTTCCGGCGCGAAAAATACGTGCCGCGCGGCGGCCCGAGCGGCGGCGACGGCGGACGCGGCGGCAGCGTGCATGCGCTGGCCGACCGCAACATCAACACCCTGATCGACTACCGCTATACCCGCGTCTTTCACGCCGGGCGGGGCGAGAACGGCGGCAGCCGCGATTGCTACGGCAAGGGGGGCGAGGATGTCGTCCTGCGCTTCCCGGTCGGCACCGTCATCAGCGACAGCGACAACGACGAACTGCTCGCCGATCTCGACGAGGACGGTAAGAAAGTCCTGCTCGCCAGCGGCGGGCGCGGGGGGCTTGGCAACATCCATTTCAAATCGAGCACCAACCGCGCCCCGCGCCAGCGCACGCTCGGGCAGGAAGGCGAGCGCCGCAAACTCCATCTCGAACTCAAGGTGCTGGCCGATGTGGGGCTGCTCGGGCTGCCCAACGCGGGCAAATCGACCTTCATCCGTGCCGTTTCCGCCGCGCGGCCCAAGGTGGCGGATTATCCCTTCACCACGCTGGCACCGAACCTCGGCGTGGTTCGCACCGCCGAGCAGCGCAGCTTCGTGATCGCCGACATTCCCGGCCTGATCGAAGGCGCGGCGGAAGGTGCCGGTCTCGGCCACCAGTTCCTGCGCCACCTGCAACGCACCCATCTGCTGCTGCACCTCGTCGACCTCGCGCCTTTCGACCCCGACGCCGACCCGGTGCGCGATGCCGAAACCATCGTCGCCGAACTGCGCAAGTATGACGAAACCCTGTTCGCCAAACCGCGCTGGCTGGTGCTCAACAAGCTCGATCTCATCGAAGCGGACGAGCACGCCGCCCGTGTCCAGGCTTTTCTCGACAACTACGGTGCGCCCGTCGAACGTGTTTTCAGGATTTCCGCCATCAACGGCGAAGGCTGCGAAGCCCTGGTTTTCGCGGTTCAGGATTTCCTCGACAGCGAGCGCGAGCGCATCGAAGCGGAACTCGCCTTGCGACACGCCGCCGAGCGGGAGCGGCTTGCCGCCCTCGAAGCCCTGCGCGCCGCCGAAACCCGTGCCTGGCAGGAGATGTCCCCGGAGGACGTCGACATCGAAGGCGAAGATGCGCGCTGAATGAGCACGAGGAAACGCCTTTGCGACGCCCGCCGCCTGGTGGTCAAGGTCGGCTCGGCGCTCGTCACCGACAACGGCGCGGGGCTGGATTGCACCGCCATCGACGCCTGGGCGGGCCAGATAGCCGCCCTGTGCCGGGGCGGGCGCGAAATCGCCCTGGTTTCCTCGGGAGCCATCGCCGCGGGCATGCAGAAACTGGGCTGGAAGAAGCGGCCAAGCGAAATACACAGCCTCCAGGCAGCGGCCGCCGTCGGGCAAATGGGGCTGGTGAAAACCTACGAGGACATCTTCGCGCGGCACGGCCTCGCCACCGCGCAAATCCTGCTCACACACGACGACCTGGCCGACCGCAACCGCTATCTCAACGCCCGCTCGACCGTCGTCACGCTGCTCGAACTCGGCGTCGTCCCCATCATCAACGAGAACGACACCGTCGTGACCGACGAAATCAAATTTGGCGACAACGACACCCTCGGTGCGCTGGTAGCCAACCTGATCGACGCCGACGCCCTCGTCATTCTCACCGACCAGCCGGGCCTATACACGGCAGACCCGCGACGCGACGCGAACGCCACGCTGGTCGAAGAAGGCGAAGCCGGAGACCGCCGTTTCGAGGCCATGGCGGGCGGCGCGGGCACGGGCATCGGCAAGGGCGGCATGCTGACCAAGGTTCTCGCAGCGCGGCGCGCGGCGCGCAGCGGCGCGCACACCTGCATCGCCAGCGGACGCGAAGCCGATGTCCTGCCCCGGCTCGTCGCCGGGGAAGCCCTCGGCACCCTGCTCTACACCAGCAATTCGAGACTGGCGGCACGCAAGCAATGGCTGGCCGACCATCTGCAACTGGCGGGCGCGCTCGTCATCGACGCCGGGGCGGTCGCCGCCCTGCGCGGCGGCAAGAGCCTGCTGCCGGTGGGCGCGCTCGAAGCGCGGGGCGATTTCAGGCGGGGCGAGGCCGTCGCCTGCCTCGACGAGCGCGGCGAGGAAATCGCGCGCGGGCTGGTCAACTACGGTGCCAGCGAATGCCGCCGCATCCTGCGAAAGCCGAGCGCCGAAATCGAAGCCACGCTTGGCTACATCGACACGCCGGAACTCATCCATCGCGACAACCTCGTCGTGCGCACGCCGCGCTGACAAAAACCGCCGGGGAAATACAAAAAACGGACTGGATTGCCACGGCGCTGCGCGCCTCGCAATGACGAATCTCCCGTCCCCGTCATTGCGAGGGCCGAAGGCCCGTGGCAATCCACACGGCAGCGACTACCCACACTGACAGGCGGCGTTGCGGGAATCACGGGCACATGGATTGCCACGGCGCTACGTACCTCGCAATGACGGATGTCATCATCCGAACCGAAAACGCTCTAGCCGCCGTCCCTTCATGCATTCGATACCTGACTTTCACCCATCCAGGGCCAACGCCGACAGCAGCAGGTTCTGGGCGGCGCGTGCGGCGCGGCGCGGGGTTTTGCGGCAATACTGGCCGTCGGGCTGCATTTCCCATGCTTGCGTGTTGTCGAGGAGGTAGAAGCGCAAGCCTTCTTTCAGGACGCGGCGCTTGAGCCGGGGGTCGAGCACGGGAAAGGCAATCTCGATGCGGCGGAAGAAGTTGCGCGGCATCCAGTCCGCACTGGAGAGGTAGATGTGCTCCTCGCCGTCGGCGCGGAAGTACATGATGCGGTGGTGTTCGAGAAAGCGCCCGACGATCGAGCGCACGCGGATGTTTTCCGACAGGCCCGGCACGCCGGGACGCAAGGCGCAGGGGCCGCGCACGATGACGTCGATTTCCACGCCGGATTGCGAGGCTTCATACAGCGCCTCGATGGTTTCGGGGTCGAGCAGGGCGTTGACCTTGGCGATGATGCGCCCCCGTCGGCCAGCGCGGGCGATTTCCGTTTCGCGCCCGATGGCCGCCACGACATTGGGTTGCAGCGAAAACGGTGCCTGCCACAGATGCGCAAGCGTGGAGGCGCGGCCAAGCCCGGTGATCTGCTTGAACACTTCGGCTACGTCCTCGCCGATCCGTTCGTTGCAGGTCAGGAGGCCGAAATCCGTGTAGAAGCACGTCGTGCGCGGGTGGTAGTTGCCCGTGCCCAGATGCACGTAGCGGCGCAGGCGGTCGCCCTCGCGGCGGACGAGCATCAGCAGTTTGGCATGCACCTTGTAGCCGAATACGCCATAGACGACGTGCGCCCCGGCTTCTTCGAGGCGGGTGGCCCAGGAGATGTTGGCCTCCTCGTCGAAGCGGGCCAGGAGTTCGAGGACGACGGTGACTTCCTTGCCCTTTTGCGCGGTGCGCACGAGGTGCTCCATCAGCACGGAATCGGTGCCGGTGCGGTACACGGTCATTTTGATGGCGACGACGGCGGGGTCGTCGGCGGCGGCTTTGAGCAGTTCGATGACCGGGGCGAAGCTCTGGAAGGGGTGATGAAGCAAAACGTCCTGGGCACGCAGGACGGCGAAGATGTCCCGGTGCTGCGCCAGCGGCCTGGGCAGGCCGGGACGGAAGGGCGGGTATTTGAGATCGGGACGGTCGACCCAGTCAGGCGCTTGCATCAGGCGCACGAGGTTGACGATGCCGGGGGTACTGTAGAGATCGGCGCGGCCAAGCCTGAAATGCTGGAGCAGGAAGTCCACCATTTTCTCGGAACAGTTGTCGGCCACTTCCAGCCGCACGGCATCGCCGAAGTGGCGCTGCTGCAATTCGCCCTTGAGTTGGGCGCGCAAGTCCTTGACTTCTTCTTCGTCGACGAAGAGGTCGGAATTGCGCGTGACGCGGAACTGGTAGCAGCCATGCACGTTCATGCCGCTGAAGAGTTCGTCGACATGGGCATGCAGCACGGAGGAGAGGAATACGAAGGTGTAAAGAGCCTGCCCCGGCCTGTCCGGCAGGCGGATGACACGGGGGAGCACGCGCGGTGCCTGCACGATGGCGGTGCCCGAATCCCGCCCGAAGGCGTCGCGGCCTTCGAGTTCCACGGCAAAGTTGAGGCTTTTGTTGAGCACGCGCGGGAAGGGGTGCGCCGGGTCGAGGCCGATGGGGGTGAGCACGGGGATGACTTCGCGGCGGAAGTAATCGTGAATCCACGCGTCCTGCTCGCTGTCCCAGGCACCCCGGCGCAGGAAGACCACGCCTTCGCGCTCCAGTGCCGGAAGGATGTCGTCATTGAGCAGCGCGTATTGTTCGGCAAGGATCCGATGCACTTCGGCGCTCACGAGCGCCAGCAGTTCGGCAGGCATGATGCCGTCCGTGCTGCTGGCATTGTGCCCAAGGCGGATTTGTTCGCGGATGCCGGAAACCCGTATCTCGAAGAACTCATCGAGGTTGCTGGAGACGATGCACAGGAAGCGCAGCCGTTCCAACAGCGGCGTAGCGGCGTCCGCCGCCTGGGCCAGCACGCGGCGCTGGAATTGCAGCAGCGACAGTTCGCGGTTGATGAAGTGCTCGGCGGTGTAGGGGGATAGATGGGCGGGGGCATTCATGAGTGTTTTCTCCTGCCGGGACAATGGGCCGATTATGCGACATTCCTGTTACGGCGTCCGGTATCGGACACACGTTCCGCCGCGGCTCTCCGACCCTGGTGGTAGTGTTCGTTTCATTTACCTACCTGCATCTATTTGCATCTATACAAGAACGTGGCTTTGTGTTTTAATGTCGCGAAAAAGGGGTTGCGTTTCCAGCATATCGTAATGCCGGGCGCTGTTAAGTGGGATTCCGGTTCCAGGAGATTATCCATGAAGCACAAGTCATTATTTCTGCGTTTATCCAAAACAGCATTCGCCGCACTCGGCGGATTTCTCCTGTACCTCTCCGGCACAGGCATCGCCCAGGCGCAAAGATCGCCGTTCTACGGCGGTTACGGCTATGGTGGCTATGGCGGCTATGGTTACTATGGCGGCTACTATCCCGGTCGCAATCGGCCTTCCACCGCGCCGGTGGCTCCTCCCGTTTCCCCGGTCGTCCCCGCGGTGCCGGTTCCCATCGTCACCCCGGTCAACTACTACCGGTTCGAGTACTATGGCCTTGGCCCCATGCCCTATCTCACCCTGGATCTGGAAACCCGGGCGGGGATGCCAGGGCAGGGTTCCGCCATCGTCACCAGCCTCAGCGGTGCCCCGCCCAACCCCTGGTACGGCGATGCTGAATATTCATCCATCAAGCTCGTCGACGGATTGGGCCAAGGCTCCGGCAAATGCTACGCATTCACCAGTGGCAGCAAACCCACCTACGCCTACGCGAACGGTTGCTTGGTTTACCCGGGCAACTACGTCCTGGTCACGCATCAGGAGCCTGAACGGCTGAGAGCCTACAACACCGTTACGGGCGTTGCCTTGCCGGTGGCAAGAACGGCGCGCTATGTGGTCACGGGATACGGCGAGCTTGTCCTGTACAGCGCCTCGCCCGCCTATAAACCGAGCAAAAAGCCCGGATTCCAGCAATACCGCCTGCCCGACGGTTCCTGGACCGGCGGGCCTTACTGGCCAGCGGGCACGGAGTGGTGATCGGCCTCGGGTCTTGACCGCCTGATCCAGTCGCCAGCCTGTAATGGGCTGGCGATTTTCTTGTGTGCGCGAGAAACCTTGCGGGCAGATCAAAAGCTCGCGACACTCTCGAAATTCCTTCTTGACAACGACTTTTTTCGTGACATAGTAAAGTTATCGGTAAGAGATAAGATAACGAAATACCGGAGGTGAACAAAATGACACCGCGGCTCTTCGTCCGACGGAGCATTCTCCCGTTTTGTACTGCGGTAGCTTTGCTTCTTTCCCCGCATCCGGACGCGTTTGCCGGTAACGTGGCCTATACCTACGATTCGCTCGGGCGGGTAATACAGGCCGTCTATTCCAATGGCCTGACGATCGCCTACACATACGATTCGTCCGGCAACCGACTCAGCGTTGTCGTACAAGGCGCATCGTGACCGTCGCTTCCGCTTCCCCCCGCAGGTCTGGATTTTTTCGCTGACAAACACGCAGCTTGACGAGTCTCGGCAAGGCTCGGGAGAAAACCATGTCATCACGTCCGTTCAAGATCATTCCGGTACTACTGCTTGCCTTGGCGGGCACTGCCTGTCTCGAACGGTTCGGATACCAGCAGTCCGATTGCGCCATACGTGAGGATGGCCGGTGCGTGGCCTACAAAGTCGATCTCGACGAACTTGTGCCGCCGCCCTCCACTGCCGAGAAAGTTGCGGAGCCGGGAACGCGCCTGGTCGTCTTGCCGCCCGCCACCCATGAAGCAGACCTGCTCGCGGCGCGGCAACGGGAAGCGCGCCGCGCGCCCGACCGCCCTGCCAGGACGACAACACCCGCCGCCATCGTGGAACTGGCCCGCGCGCTCAAGGGCGATCCCGATCTCATCTACGAATATGTTCGCAACAACATCGCGTTCTACCCCATCTGGGGCATACACAAGGGTGCAGTTGGCGCGATCCTGGATAAACAAGGGACGGCGTTTGACCAAGCGGCCCTGATGGTGGCGCTGCTTCGGCAATCCGGCCATACGGCCAGCTTCGTCAAAGGGCAGCTCGATCTGACTGCGGCGCAGGTTGAAGAATTTTTCGGTATCGCTGTGGATAACGTTTGCGCCGTCAGCAAACTGCTTGCTAGCGGGCAGATTCCGATAATCGCTATTTATGGGACAAGCGCGAGCAATTGCACATCGGAGGAACCTCCGGTTCCCCTGCACAGCGCTGTAATTGACCATCTCTGGGTCAAGGTCGACATCGGTGGCACGGAATACCACTTCGATCCGGGCTTCAAGCCTCACACCCGAAAGACAGGCATTGATCTCGCCTCGGCCAGCGGTTACGACGCGAACACCTACCTGAGCGAAGCCCGGAGCGGTGCCACGATAACGGCGGATTACGTCCAGAACATCAACCGGACAAACATCCGCAACCGGCTCGATACCTACGCGACAAACCTGGCGGGCTATTTGCGCGCCAACCAGCCGATAGCGACGCTTGACGATGCCATCGGCGGCAAACGCATCGTGCCATACGACGGTACCCCCCTGCGCCAGACGGCGCTTCCCTACCAGGACGACAGTGTGACTCCGGAAGTCTGGACGGGAGACATCCCCGACACCTACAAACCAACGCTGCAAATACGCTATCTGGGCATTGACAAGACCTACACTCCCGACGCAATCTACGGCAAGCGCCTGACGATCACCTTCAATGCCTCGAACCAGCCAGTGCTCAAGCTGGATGGCGCAACGGAAGCAACGGGCGCAACGGCGACCGGGAGCACGGGGACGGTAACGTTCAATGTCATCCATCCCTATGCGAGCACCTTTGTGGATCGGGAATTCACCCAGTCCATCAAGATCGGAGGAACTTTCCTGATCGGAAATGGCTGGGGGCCTTCGGGCTGGGGAGTCATCGAACATCATCGCGCCCGGATGCTCGAAGCGCGGGCAGCGGGCAACAGCGATAGCTCGGAGCCGGTTCTCGGTTCGATGCTGGCCATGCTGTCATCAGTATGGATCGCCCAGGACAACCAATCTGGCTACATTCTCGACCGACTCGCCAAGACAAACTCGTTCCATCATCACCAGTTGGGAATTGCCGGGTATAACACAACGCCTTATGTGGATCTTCCGGGTAACACGGTCAGTATCACCAGCGAAACCTACGATTCAGCGAAAGAAACTGCGGTATTTTTCAGCGGGATATGGCACGGGAGCATCCTCGAATCGGTCGCTGTGCAACAAACGGCGGGCGTAGAGGCGGTCTCCACGGTCAAGCTGGTCGACATCGCCACCGCGAATGGGGACAAGATTTTTGACGCCGACTCGTTCAACTATGCCACAGTCGTTGAACCGGCCTTGCAGTCTTGTGCCTCATGGCTGTCCTACTTTCAAACGTACATTGACGCCGATGAGCGTCTAATTCTCCCCGAACGTTGCAACATTACCGAAAACCAATGGAGCGGCATGGGTTTTTTCAGCATCTATATCGGCGGCAATTACAAACAAATAGGGGCAATCATCGGCGGAAGCCTTTCGGGGGGATTCGGGGACGAAACGTGTTCGGCCACGGACGCCACCAATGCTGCCGAAAACGCTTGCAGCGCCAGTAGCCAACGCGAATCATCGGGTAGTTCATTTGGCGAGCCAATTGACGTCACCAAAGGCAATTATCTCTACGCCCGCGAAGACCTCCTGGCCGGTCTGGGTGATTTTCCCCATTCCCTGAGCTTCCAGAAACTCTACTCCTCGGGCTTGCACACGCAAGACAGCCCCTTGGGGCGGGGCTGGACGCACAACCTGGCGGTCAGCGTGCGCGTGGGCAGCGATGGCATGTAGGCCATGGGCGAGGATTCCGCGCTTGATGCCGTCGGTGTCATCGTGGAGAAAATGATTTCCCTGGATCTTTTTCAGGACGCCAACAAGCCGCTCGACAAACTGGTCATTGCGACTCTGGGCGCACGCTGGTTCGGCGACCAACTGCTGGACAACACCGTCGTCGTCAAACTGGGCCTCAATGGCGAGGTCTTCGTCAAACTGCCGGACGGCACCTACAACGCGCCACCCGGAAACCCCGCGCGCCTGATCCGCAACACCAATGGCACCTACACCTACGAAACGCTGAACAAGGCCAAACTCAACTTCGACAGCGCGGGCAAGATAAGCACTTACGCCCACCCAGGCGGCGTGCAGGCAAACTTCACCTACAGCGGCGGCAACCTCACCAAAGTAGAAAACAGCCTTGGCCGAACGCTGACCTTCACGAACACCGGCGGGCGCATCACGAAAGTCAGCGACGGCACCCGCAACGTTCAATATGCCTACGACGCCAGCGGCAATCTGGTCACCTCCACCGATCCGCTCTCGAACAACACCACCTTCGCCTACGGCTCGCCGGGGCGGCTAACCCAAATCTACTACCCGTCGCGGCCCGCGGCCCCCTTCGTGACCAACGTCTACGATAGCCTTGGCCGAATCCAGACACAGGCCAATGCGAACAACGCGACCTACAACTACTACTTTGCCGGTTCGCGCTCCGAAGAAGCCGCCCCGGACGGCACGAGCAAAGTAGTCTATCTGGATGCGTTCGGCAAAACCCTCAAATCCATCGACGAACCGGGCCGCATCACCACCCACGTCCGCGATGGCCAATCGCGCCTCACCAAAACGATCTTCCCGGAAGGCAACAGCGTCGAATACACCTATGACGACGCGCCCTGCGCTGCCCAGAAACGCTGCACCCACAACATCCAGAGCGCCAGTCGCGTGCCGAAGCCGAACTCGGGCCTGGCGACCCTGACCACCAACTTCACCTACGAAAGCGACTTCAACCGCCTCGCCAGCGCAACCGACCCGCGCGGACAGCAAACCACCTACACCTATACCGCACAGGGCTACCCGCTCACGATGACCGCCCCGGCGGATACCAGTGGTGTCAGCCCCATCACTACCTATAGTTACACCAGCTTCACGCGTAGCGGCTTTCCTGCCTTCTACCTCCAGACCGGTGAGGCCGCCAAGACCAGCGCCAGCAACACCGTCACGCGCACGACGAGCTATCTGTCCAGCAACAAATACGTGCCGCAGACCGTCGTTGTCGACGCCGGAACGGGCAAACTCAACCTGACGACGACCCTCACCTACGATGCCGTGGGCAACCTGACGCTCGTCGATGGCCCGCGCACCGACGTAACCGACCAGACCGCCTTCGTCTACGACGCCGTGCGCCGTCTTACCCAAATTACCGACGCCCTCGGCAAAATTACCCGTTACGCCTACGACCAGGACGGACGGCGGATACGTACCGCCTTGCAGGTGGGCACGCAATGGCTCGTTTCATGCCAGAACTACAGCGCCACCGGCAAGATCATCAAAACCTGGGGGCCGGGCCAAACCAGCGCCGCGACCAGTTGCCCGACGGCGGCAGCGCCCGTGCCGGTAACGGACTACACCTACAACACACGGGACTGGGTGAGCCAGATCACCGAAAACCTGACCAATGCCGAAGGCGGCAACCGCGTCACGGCCATTGCCTATCTGGGCAACGGCGCGATAGAGAACGTCAAGCGGGCACTCGGCAGTTCGCTCGAACAGACCTACGCCGCCTACACCTACACCGCAAATGATCGGCTGCAAACCGTACAGGACGCCCAAGGGCGCAGCACCGCTCACGACTACGACGGCCATGACCGCAAGGTTAAGACCCGTTTCCCGGACAAGACCACGGGCAACGCCTCGAACACCGACTACGAACAATACGGCTATGACGCTGCGGACAACCTCATCAGCCTGCGCAAGCGTAACGGTCAGACACTTGCCCTGGCCTACGACAATCTGAACCGCCTCATCTCGAAAACCTATCCCAGCACTACGGACAACGTGGGCTACGCCTACGACCTATTGGGCCGACACACGGCGGCAAACCTGCCCAACGGCGGATACGCCATCGCCTACGCCTGGGACAACGCGGGCCGCCTGACCAGCACCACGGCGGGCGGCAAGACCCTCGCCTACCAGTACGACGCGGCGGGCAACCGCACGCGGCTGACCTAGCCGGACGCCAGCTACGTCACCGCCACGTTCGACGCCCTCGACCGCCCCACTGCGCTCAAGGAACAAGGCACGACAAACCTGGCCAGCTACGCCTACGACGACCTGTCACGGCGCACTACCGTCACCTTGGGCAACGGCACCACGACCACCTACACCTATAACGCTCAAGGCACACTGAGCAACCTTGCGCACAACCTGAACAACACAGACCGCGACATCACCTACACCTACACGCGCAACCAGGCGGGCGAAATCACCACACTGGCCTGGAACAACGACCTTTACCAATGGAGCGGCGCGGCCAACGGCACCACGAACTACGCCAGGAACGCCCAGAACCAATACACGAGCGTGGGCGGCACGGCCTACAGCTACGACGGCAATGGCAACCTGACGGGCGATGGCGTCTGGACATATG
>JAISNX010000058.1 GCA_031276015.1 Azoarcus sp. | reverse complement strand
GTCGGGCACACGAAAGTGAAATCGGCGGGGTAGAAGAAGAACACCGCCCACTTGCCCTTGATGGTGGCGTCCGTGACCTCGAAGAACTTGCCGTTCTGGTACGCCTGCGCCTTGAACGGGAGGACTTGCGTGTTGATGAGGGAATTGCTCATGGGATGACTCCTTGTGCCTGGTTGAAGATGGGTTGGCAATGGCTTATGCCTGATTCTCGTGACGCCGCTTTCGGCAGCGTGGGGCGAATCATATCCCGCAATCCAGGTACGATGCCAATTGGCAATCGACATCCGTCCGATAAACAAAATCTATCGCAAGCATCCCGTTCATAAAGTTGGTAAATAAGCCGATACGTCCAGGCATCAGATGTGTTCAGGAAACGCTGCTTAAGCTAGTGTCATTGTTAAGCCCGTAGGGGGACGGCGCGCCGTACTCCTACGGTTTTCCGTCGGAACCCGTCATGACAGGGCGACGCCCAGCACCCCAGCATGGATTGCCACGACGCTACGCGCCTCGCAATGACGAATCTCCCACTCCGTCATTGCGAGGGCCGAAGGCCCGCGGCAATCCATGCTGTCGTTCGGGTTGGCCTCCGTTTCACATCAAAATTGGCGGTGCATCAGCACAGGGTTTCGGCGAGCCATTGCGTAGCGGATTTGCCTTTGCATTGGATTTGGCACGTTTCATGAAAAAAAGGGGGCGAATCCGCTTCCGTAAACCGTGACACCGGGCGGGGGCGGCCATCATGACCGCTCCGCCGCCTTGTCACACCTTGAAATGCCCGATGTCGCGGTTGAGTTTGTCCGCTTCGGCCTTGAGCGAGGCGGCCGTCTCCGAAACGCCCTGGGTGACTTCGTTGGCATCGCTGGCGATCTGGGCCGAGGTGTTGACCTGTCCGGCCATGGATTGCGCCGCCGAGGCTTGTTCCGTGGCGGATTCGGCGATGGTATTGACGTTTTCGACCAGCGAGCGGGTGATGCTTTCGATGTCGTCCAGGGCTTCGCCCGCGTGGCCGGAGGCTTGTGCGCCGCGTTGGGTTTCTTCGACGACCGCGCCGATGGCCGTGCGCACCGCGCCGACGCCGACGGTGATTTCGCTGAGTATCTTGCCGATTTCGTCGGCGGAGTTGGCGGATTGTTCGGCCAGTTTGCGCACTTCGTCGGCAACGACGGCGAAGCCGCGCCCGACTTCGCCCGCGCGCGCGGCTTCGATGGCGGCATTGAGCGCGAGCAGGTTGGTTTGCCCGGCAATGGCTCCGATGCTGGCGACGACGGTCTCGATTTTGCGCGAATGCTCGGTTAGGCGTTCGACTTCGGTCAGCGAGGATTCCACCCTGGCCTTGACGGCGTGGATGGAGTCGATGACGCCATGGACGACTTCCTTGCCGTAGGTCACTTTGTTCGCCGTCTCGCCCACCCGTTCGTTGGCCACACCCGAGGCTTGGGCCACCTGTTCGATGGCGACCGAGAGTTCCTCGATGCTGCGGCTGACCTGCGAGGCGTTGGAGGACAGGTGCTTGACGTTGCCGGTCAGGGATTGCACGCCCGCCAGCGCGTTGGCGGCGGCATTGGTGACGGTGGTCGAGGATTCGCGGATGGCTTCGACCAGTTTCTTCATGGCTTCGCGGGTATTGTTGATGTGGCGGGCCAGTGCGTCGATTTCGTTGCGCGAACCCGCCTCGGTGGCCAGCGCCTGGCTGAGATCGCCTTCGCCCATGCGGCTGAGGGCCTGGATGAATTGCCCGATGGGTTTGAGCTGACGGTGTATGAGCCACCACAGGCACAGCACCATCGCCAGTATCGTGACCGCCAGCCCGGTGAAGAACCAGTTGATGATCTGGTCGTAGACGGCGGTGTATTCCTCCATGGGGGCCGAGGCGACGACGATCCAGTGCAGGTCGGGGATTTCGCGGAAGACGCCGATTTTTTCCTCCGTGCCGCCGTCCGCTGTGGCCCAGTTGTAGAATGCGGAGCCGGTTTTTTGTTCGAGCGCCTGTTTGAGGAAGGGCTGGAGGCTCTCGGGGGCGGCGCTCAGGGGCCGCGAACGCAGGGTGGGATGCAGGACGAATTGCGCCTCCTTTTGGTCGCCACTGGGCAGGGAGATGATGAAAGGGTAGCCCGTCCTGCCGAGGACGATGGCGCTCAGGCGTTCTTCCAGGGTCTTGAGGTTTTCGCCGACGTCGACCCGGACACTGAGCGCGCCGATGACTTTTCCGTTTTCGTCCCGCAAAGGTTGCACGGCCAGTGCGTAGTGTCTGCCGCCGCGCTGTATGGTGCCGAGGTGCAATTCGCCCGCCAGCACTGTTTTTGCATAACTGTCGCTGACGAGTTCGCCATCGCGGTATTGACCGGCGGCGTTCTTGAGCAGGGTAGTGGCGCGGTACAGATTGCCCTTGTCTGCGACCAGGAAGGCGACGTCGACCGAGGTATTTTTCTCTTTGTAGGCCAGCAGGAAACGCTGGTTGCCGATGCCGCGGATGTCGTTGCCGAACATGAGTTCCGGCCTGGGGGTGCCGCCGATGGTGATGGTTTCGCCGGTAAGCCGCGCGGGGGGCAGGGTGCTTTCAAAGCGGGTGAGCGCGGCGCGGGCGTCGTGCTGCATGTTCTCGTCGGCATAGCCGAGGGTAAGGGAGATCAGGTCACTCTGTGTTTGCAGGGCGCTGCCTGCCGCAGTGCGGGCGGCGTTGTGCGCCTGGGTGTAGAGGGCGATGGACAGGGGCACGGTCAGCAGCAGGCAAAGGCCGATGACGCCGATGAGGACTTGTTGCACCAGTGGAAACCGCCGGATAGTGAACATCGCAACCTCCTGGGCTGAATGTTTTGCATGCCGCGCGCGGGGCTTCTCCGGGAAGGCTCTGTGCGGGGCTGTCAATGCAAGCTGA
This sequence comes from Azoarcus sp., assembly GCA_031276015.1. Taxonomy (GTDB): domain Bacteria; phylum Pseudomonadota; class Gammaproteobacteria; order Burkholderiales; family Rhodocyclaceae; genus WRNU01. Next base: position 4,145 of record JAISNX010000058.1, on the reverse strand, counting down.
TACTGTAGCAATTTTTGCGAATATGGCCGTCATGTCCTGTTTGGCGTCGTGGGTTTTCTCACGATCCATCGGTGCTATGCGGGGCAGGAGGTGCCGCGGGCGCGGTCCCGGCTGTGCCGGGCCGGGTTTCAGGCGAGGATTTCGTCGAGCAGGGCGAGGGTGCGCGCGGTTGCGCCCCGGTTGGCGGCGGCGAAATGGCGGCCCGCTTCGGCCATTGTTGTGCGCGTGCTTTGGTCGGCGAGCAGGGCGAAGGCGGTACGCATGGCGGCATCGGCATCTTCGCAGCGTAGCGCCGCGCCCGCGTCCACGGCTTCGTCGGCGGTGCGCTGGAAGTTGAAGGCGTGCGGCCCGAGCAGTACCGGGGTGCCGACGGCACAGGCTTCGATGGGGTTCTGTCCGCCGAAGGGCAGCCAGTATCCGCCAATGAGGGCGATGTCGGCAGCGGCGTACCAGGCGAACATTTCGCCCATGGAGTCGCCAAGCCAGACGCGGGTTTCGGGTGGCAGCGGTTCGGGTTCCGGTAGTTCCCGGTCAGCGGATCGCCGCGCCATGGCGATGCCCCGTGCTTGCAGCATTGCGGCAACGTCGTCGAATCGTTGCGGATGGCGTGGCGTCAGGATGAGCAGGACATCCAGCGGCGAGTCCGCGCGGGCGCGGAGGAAGGCGTCGAGGATCAGGATTTCTTCGCCTTCGCGCGTGCTGGCGGCGAGGATGGTCGGTCTTGCCCCGCAACGGGCGCGGAACCGGGCCGCGAGGGCGAATGCGTTTTCGGGCGGCGTGCTGTCGAATTTGATGTTGCCGGTCACGCTGACCCGTCGCGCGCCCAGGGCGGACAGACGGGCGGCATCGGCATCGGATTGCGCGCCGACCGCCGCCAACGCGCCCAGGGTGAGGCGGGTGAGGGCGGGTATCCGGGCATATCCCTGCGCCGAGCGTTCCGACAAACGGGCATTGGCCAACAAGACGGGCACGCCATGGCGCTGGCAGGCGGCGAGCAGGCAGGGCCAGAGTTCGGTTTCCATGACGATGCCGAAGGCTGGCCGGAAATGGCGCAGGAAGCGCGCGGCGAACGGGCCGAAATCGTAGGGCAGGTAGAGGCGAAGCACGCGCGGTTCTTCGTCGAACAGGGTTTTGGCGGTTTCCCGCCCGGTCGGCGTCATGTGGGTGAGGACTACGGAATGCTCGGGGTAGCGTTCGAGCAGGGCGCGGATCAGTGGCGCGGCGGCGCGCGTTTCGCCCACCGATACCGCATGCACCCAGATGACCGGGCTAGGGGTGTATGTGCGGTAAATGCCAAAACGTTCGCGCAGGTGCCGCAGGTAAGCCGGTTGCCGCCGCGCGCGCCAGAGCAGTTTCAGGAAGACGGCAGGCAAGGCCGCCAGCCAGAGCAGGCTGTAGGAGGGAAGAAGCAGGCGCTGGCAGGAACCAGGCGGTGTATCAGGCAGGATCATTCAAAGCTCGCCGCACGGGCCGGGGTTTTTTCGCGCACGCTCTCGAAGATGGCGAATTCTTCATCGGTCAGTTCGACCTTGCGGCCAAACAAGTGCCTTGCACTCTAGCAAAATGCAATCGAAGCCACATCAGAAATCGGCTGTCGTCGAGAGCATGAAAGTGCGTTGCGTGCCTATTTGCGCGTAGCCGTCGCCGAAACCGCCCTGCCAGTAGCGTTTGTTGAAGACGTTGTTGACTTGGCCGCGGAAGACCACTTTGCGCCCCTGGATCGTCGTGGTGTATTGCGCGCCCAGATCGGCCAGGGTGACTTGCGGCAATTTCAGGGTATTGGCATTGTTCGCGTAGTGCCTGCCGGTATAGGTAAGTTTGCCGCTCAAGGTCAGGCCGGGAAGCCAGGGCAAATCCCATTCGGCACCCAGGTTGGCCGTCCAGCGCGGCACACCATGGGCGTCTTTCCCTTCCAGGGATTTATCGCTCATGCGCGTCAAGGTGGCCTGAATATAGCTTGCGCCGCCCAGAAGGCGGATGCCGTCGGCGATTTCGCCCGCCGTCGTCCATTCCAGGCCGCGATTGCGTTGCTCGCCGTCATCGCTGTAGGTCAGGGTCGCCGGGTCCTGGATCATGCCGGGTTTGGTGATCTGGAAAAGGCTGAAGGTATTGAGGAAGCGTCCGCTGTCCCACTTCAGGCCGATTTCGCCCTGCTTGCTTTTGTAGGGAGCGAAGACCTGATTATAGTTGGGCGCGTTTACGTCCGTCACCGTGCCGCCTTTCGAGAGGCCCTCGATGTAGTTGGCGTAAAGCGAAATATTCTGCCACGGTACGATCAGGATGCCAAGCGCCGGTGTGAGCGCGCGTTCGTCGTATTCCGATGTGCGCGCACCCGTGTTATTGAATCCCTTGGTGCGCACACGCTGCTCGCGCGCGCCCAGTGTGAGGGAAAAGCGCCCTTTGGCGAAGGTGAGCGTATCGGCCAGCGCCAGACTGGTGAGTGCCGCTTCTTCCGTCTTGTAGGGTGCGCCGGGATTCTCGGCCAGGATGGGTCTTGTCGGATGGTAGAGATTCGACTGGAAAGTCGCGCCTCGCCCGTTGCGGCTGCCGCTTTCGGAAAAGAGGCCGTTCATGCCGAACGCGATTTCATGACGCACGCTCCCCGTCTGGAAAGAACCCCGGATTCCTGTTTCGGCCACGTTCGTGTCCGTGTAGCCCCGTATGAAGATGTGCGTGATCGCAAGCGCGCCGTTTGGCTGCACGGTGCCGTAACTGCCGTTCAAGGTGCCCCGGTAAAGGTATTCGTGTCGGCCCGCCGTGAGATAGAGCGTCCAGTCCTGATTGAGGTCGTATTCGACGCGGCCCGCGAGTGCCTTGTTGTAAAGCCGGTTGTAAGCGCCGCGAAAGACATTGGTATCGCCAGCGGGCGCGCGGGGGATGGTGGAAGCAAAGCGTACCATGGAGACATTGCCGCCTCGCTGCGCGTTGGCGACGGTATAGGCGTCGGCGAAGACGCGCAGGTGTTCCCCCTGATAATCCAGTGCCATGGCACCGAGTTCGCGGCGCTTGGCCTGCCCTTCGACGCCGGTTTTGCCATCCCGAAGGGCACCGTTTGCGCGAATTCCGAGTGTTCCTTTTTCGCCAAAGCGCCTGCCGACATCCAGATGCGCGCCAAACTGGGCTTCATCCACCCAGCTTGCCGTCAAGCGCCCGATCGGTTCGTTTGTCGCGTATTTGCTCACCAGATTGATCGTGCCGCTCATCGAGCTGCTCGGTGCCATGCCGCTCAAGAGGGCGCTTGGCCCCCGCAGTATCTCGACGCGCTCGAACATCTCAAGCGGGACGTGGCCGCTTGGCGACATGCCATATAAACCGTTAAAGGCCACATCGGACTGCAAGACGTTGAAACCGCGCACATTGAAATTTTCCAGGCCGTGCCCGGCACCTGTCGTGGCGCGAATGGAAGGATCGTTAGCCAGTACGTCCGCCAGCGTGCGCGCCTGTTGGGCTTCGATGATCTGCGAAGTGTAGTTAGTGACGGAAAAGGGAGTTTCCATGACATCCCGGTTCCCCAGAAAACCGACCCGCCCGCCCCTTGCCACCTGTCCGCCCGCATAGGCGGGGGGCAGCGTGGCGGATGAGGTGCTGCCTGCCTGCACGGTGACTTCCGGCAGGACGATTTCATCGGAAGAAGCCGGGGAGGACGCGGATGGAGAAACTGCGTCCTGAGCGTGGATCAACCTCGCATTGAAAATGCCAAGCAAGGCCGCCAGTGTGAACGCCAATGGCTTTCTGTAATGACTTTGGAATAATGGGGGGGGGGGTAGTGCTTGCCCGGCTCCCATGCGTAATTTCCACAAGGCATGTCCGGGAGGAAAAAATCAGGTTCATGGCGTGCGCTCTTTGCTGGAGAGCAAGATTGATGGGGAAAGTGATTCTCAATACAGGATGTGCAAGATTACTCCCGAAAACGGACTTGCGGTGAACTTTTCTGTGTTACTCGGCGGACGGCAAGCCGTACCCGGAGTAAGTCGGGTGAGTATCGGTATCTGTTCCATTCCGTCCGATTCTATCCCGATCCGTAGCTGGCCTTTGTTTCAGGCGGAGCGTATTCTAGGGTCGATGATCGAATCACATGAGGATAAGGAGTCCAAGCCATGAGTCACACCCTGCACAGTCTGGCGCGAACCACGCCGAAGACGCGG
>JAISNX010000022.1 GCA_031276015.1 Azoarcus sp. | reverse complement strand
GCTCCTTTCCATCCTGAACGCCATCTGCAAGTCCGGACAACCCTGGCAGGAGAATTTCTCTCTCCCTTGACCTACCTCTCTTGGCGTAAAAACGCTTGCCTTTGAACACAGTTGCTGTCCGATTGACGCGCAGGTTTTCGCCACCGCTCTCCGGCTCGGACGTGTCGGGCACGTCGGCCTCGGCGTCGGGGGCCGTGCCGAGATCGGTGTAGCACATCGTGATAACGAGCTTGCCCTCGCCCTCGTCGTTGAGCGGTAGCTCGCGGGTCAGGATATGCGTTGCGCCGGTGACCCAGTTATCGACCGGGAATGGCTCTATGGCGCGGAGGCCATAATTCGTTTGGCCGCGGTACTCCTCGCCGAACGGATAATAAAATGGCAACGTCGTGGGGACGTAGTCTGAGATGCCGGGATAGCCCGTTGTGACGCCGCCCGTCGACAAATCCCGGCGATTGACGTCCAGGCGGTAATAATGCTTGTTGCAAGTATTGTAAAAAAAACTGCCGACCGCGCCGCCCTGGATGGTCGTGGCCGCACTGGTAATTTTGGCCCATGCCTCCGCAATAGCGTCAGCCTCCTCCGCCGTGGCCGCCGCGGTGGCGTCGACCATCGGCGGGAGGTGCCCGGCTATGCCGTAGAGCGCCGCCAGCTCGCCCTGCATGGCCGTGAGATAGGTATCCCAGAGATCAGCGGCAGCAGGCTCGCTATATGCCTGTTCGATGGCCGCCACGAAAACGCTAGTGATCTGGTCGACGAAATCCAGATCCTGCACTACGGCGATGGCATCCGGCCCCGTCGTGGTATTGGCAGCGACGAAGGCGCGCCGCCACTCATATAGGGTCTCCAGCCGGGCCTGGAATGCCGGGTCTAGCATCTCTCCATCTCCATCTCCTGGCAGGCCGAGGCACGCCATCGATATACGCAATGCGGGCTTGTGCGCGCAATTGCAATCGGTGCGCAGCAGCCGCGACCATGTAAATGTTACTGTTTTGTCAACCGCTGCGGCACCCAGCAAAAGCGGCTTGAAACAGATCGCAGGGAGCCCCGCGTCTTTATCGGTGCGCTTGATCGGTTTGTAGACCGCATTGATACCGGCATTGCTTTCCGTGCCCGCCTCGACGGGCAGGGTGAAATGCACGGGGCCATGCGTGTAGGGCACGCCCGAGGTGGCAATCGGCATCTGGCCGGAGACCTCGCCCGAGACCGTCCATTGACCGGCTGCGACCTGGCCGATGGGCTTGATGATGATGTTCTCGGTCGGGGCGCCAGGAGCGACCTCGTCGACCACGGCATTGCCGCCGCGCGGCGGCAGGGCATGCGCATCGGTGCGCAGCGGGATGTCGGTCACGGACATGCCGCCGGGGGCGGTGTCGAGCGCGATGACGCCGCGCACCTCGGCGAGCGTGCTGCGCGTGTCGATGGCGCTCAGGAAATCGAAAACGGTAACGACGCCGGGATAGGTCTCCGTCGCCTTGCCGTCTGAGAGCACCAGGTCATAACTGCCCGAAACGATGAGGACGCGCGTGTTTTCGGGGATGTCGTAGATCGGCGCCGGGTCGATGCGATAAACAAACTGGTTATCGACCCACGTTTTCCAGGCGCGGTGGACGGTCGGAAATCCCGCGAACTGGATGCGAAATGCCGTGGTCGGGATGCTGGTGCCGTTGCCCTGCGGCTGCCCCCAGTTCCAAGCGTCGCCCGCAAGCTCGGCGGTGCCCGCGCTGATCGATTCGAGCGTTGAATATTGCGATGGCGTTAAAACGAGGTTGCGCTCGACTGTGATCGCCAGGGCATTGCCGCCCGCGCCGGAGGCCCGAGCGGCGAGCGTCACGCCGAAAAACTCCATCTCCGCCGCGATGGGCGAGGAGCCTTTATCGGCCAGCGCCAGAGTGATCGTATCGGGATCGGCATTAATGTCGACGGACTCGATCGACAACTCGCCCGATCCGACGCCGCGCACCACCGGCATCGAGGCAACCAGGTCGCCGCCCGCGCCGGAGACGATCCCGATGTCAATAAATGTATCATCGACGCCCGAAAATGACCCCGCGATCGTCATGCGCCCGCCGCCGGTGCGGGACTGCGAGACGAGGCGGATGTCGGTCGCGCCGCGCTGCATTGAGGCCGTAATCACAGCTTCGCGCGCGAGGTTATCCCGGTTGCACAAAATGCGATTGACGCTCATCAGGCGCCCCTCCGCCCGAGGTCGCCCAGCACGGGGGAGAGTTGACGACCGAGTTTTTCGAGGGTAACGGGGTCATTGACGTCCAGCACGCCGCCGATGTAGATGTTGTTGGTCGTGCCGCCGCCCGAGCGCGCCTCGCTCTCCTCCTCCATCTGCCGCGCGGCCTCCTGCCGCGCCGCCTCTGCCGCCTCCTGCTGCGCTTTGCGCCGCTCGGCGGCATAAATCTGGTCGAGGAGCGAAAGCTCCTGCCTGAGTGCCGAGATGCGTGCGCGCGCGTCCTCCGCTGCGGCGTCGTTGCCCGCGAGCGCGACCCGCTCGGCCTCGATCTCAAGCAATTTAATCTGGATATTCCGATCTTCCTTATCACGCTGAAGCCGGGCGATTGCGATCTGCTCCTCAGTCCCCTCGATCTCCAGCAGCCGCAGGCGCAGGTCGGCAACGCCGGAATCCGCGCCCAGCATGACCTGGCGCTGGCGCTCGTCGAGCGCCTCCATCTGGTCTACATAGCGCGCCGCCGCTTTCTGGCCCTCGGACAGGGCGTCATAAAACATCCTCTGGTAGCGCGTCGCTTCGACTGCAATCTCTTTGCCGTCGCGGCCTCCGAGGGCGCGGTAGTACGACGACCACACATCCTGCTGTATTTTCTGCGCGACCGACCCGGCCTCATCGGCATAATGACTCATCGCCCTTTCGGCATCGAGCCAGGGCATCTCGCCGCCGCGGCGGATCGAGCGGTCGATGCTCTGTGTTGCCGCGTCGATCTTGCTGGCGGCCTCCTCGACGTTGTCGCCGATCGGCACCATGGCATCCGCGGCTTCCCGCGCCGCCTTGGCCTGCGCGAGCGTGGCGGCGCGGGCCTCCGTCATGGTCTGAATGATGACGTTTCCCGCGTCATCGGCGGAGATGCTCATCTGATGCTGCGCCGCCTGTGCCTTGAGCGCCGCGTCGGCGACGCCCTTGTTTGCGGCGATCACCGCCTCGGCATAAACACGGAAAGCCTTCTGCCGCTCGCGCAGGGAGGTATCGCCTTTTGCTATGACGTTAAACGCTTCGCGCGCCGCGTCCGCCGCGCGCTTGAGATCCCGGTCGGAGGTGACGCCCAGTGAACGCAGGGCTTCCTGCACGCTGTTTATGTCAGCGGTAAGGTCGTCGGCCTTGTTGCGGATTTTGTCCAGGGCGGCGGCAACCTGGTCGCCTGAGAGTTGCCCGGCCTTGCCGAGTTGCTCGATGCGCAGGCGGAGTTGCTCCAGCGCCGCCGCGCTGTTTACTTTTTCGATCGCGCCGTCAAATGCGCCTGTCAATGCCTGCCCGACCTGCGCCGCCGTCCAGCCTAGATTCTGCAATGACGCAATGATCGTATCGACACTGTCGATAACCTCCTGAGACTCTTTGCCGACGACGCCCAGCGACTGCGCGGCTTCAGCGCCCGCGCGCTCGAACGCCTCTGTCATCAGTCGCACCATGTCTTTGGCGTGACGTTCGGCGGTGATCTTGCCGTCGGCGAATGCGCTACTTATTTTTATGACAAGGGCGGAAAGATCGATCTGGGTGAGTTCTTCCAGACTCGGCGGCAGCCGGGCGATTGCGCCGCCTGCCTTTTCCGCCGCAAGTTCCGTGGCATAGAGCGCTTCTTCGGTTTTCTTCGCCGCCTTCTTTGTTTCTTCCGCCGCCTTTGCCGCTGCCGCTGCCTCTTTTTCGCGCTCTGCGCGCGCTCTTTCGGCAGCGTTGAACATATCGATGTGGATATCTTCGGCTTCCTGAAGTGCTTTTTTGTACTCTGAATAAATATTCAAGAGTTCGCGCGCGCTGCCGCTGGATATCGCTTTCAGGGAATCGATATAGGCTTTGGCGGTCAGTTGTATTTTTGCGAGCTGCAACGAGAGCCAGTTCCCGAAGCTCTCTGCATCGGCATATTCCTCCTTGAGGTATTTTCCGAGTTCCCATCCGACAAACCCGGCACCCAGCGCGCCCACCGCGCCACTAAGGAGTCTTACCTGCGTAATCGAAGTGGTTAAGAGCCTGCCAAAATTCTTGAGCGCGAGCCCGATGTTGGCAAGGGAAAGCGTGCCTGTGACGCCCATCGCGGCGAATGCCATGCGCAACGCGCCGACTGTGGTGATCAGCCCCGCGATCTCGACCGCGACCTTGGTGATATGCGGATTGTTTTCGGCAAAACTGGCGACTGCCGCCGTGATGTCGGCCAGCGACCCGGCTACCGCCTTGATTGTTGGCAATAAAACGGTGCCGAGATTGGTGGCCAGCACCTTGGCGGAATTTTCGAGAATTTTGAGTTGCGATGCCGTTGTCTCCAGCCGCTTTTCAAATTCCTTGGACATCGCCCCGGCGGTCTTGCTGCTGTCGCCGACAGCATCCAGCGCCGCTTTGTATTGCTCAAGCCCGTTCAGCAGCCGGGCGATGTCATCCTGATACTCGATCCCGAACATGCGCGTGAGCACGCTGGCGCGATCCGATGCATCCAGTTTGGATAACGTATCGAGAAACTGTGTCAGCGCCGCCTGCGGGTTGTCGCGGATTTCGTCGCCGAGCTGCATGGCCGACATGCCGATCTCTTGCAGGGCCTCCTTGAAATCGCTGCTTTGCTCGTTTGCCGTTTGCAATTTCGCCAGCAGCGCATTGATGCCGGTGCCTGCCACCTCGCTGCTCACGCCGAGGGAGAGCATGGTGGAGGCCAGCGCCGCCTGCTGGCCAGTCAATCCGAATTGTTTGGACAACCCGCCGATGCGAGTAAGGACGTTGATGATGTCCTTTTCCGCCGCCGCCGTGTTGTTGCCGAGCACGTTGATGGCATCACCCAGCGCCCGCACGCCCTCCAGCGACAGATTGAATACATTGGCAAGTTTCGCCACCGCTTGGCCAGCCGCCTCGGTGCCGATGCCGAACGCGGTAGACATCTCGGAGGCGAGGCGAATGAACTCTTCCAGGCGCTCGATGGGCACGCCCAGTTGCCCGCCCGCGGCAGCCATCCCGGCCAGGGCATCCGCCGCGATGGGTACCTCGGTAGCAAGCTCCTTGATGCGGCTGGCAAGGGCGGCAATCTCCTCGTCGGTGCCGTCGACGACCTTGGCGACATCGGACATGGCCGTTTCAAAGTCGATGGCATCCTTGATGACGACGCCGAGCGCCGCCGTGCCCGCCGCCGAGACGACGATTTTTAGCCGGGTAGTGAGTTCGCCTGCGTCGGCCATGTCAGATCGTTATCAGTCTTCGGAAAACAGCGACACGCGAGCGAAGCCGTTGTAGTCGGTATCGCCCTCAAGTTGTTGAACATACAGCGCATTGCCGGAGAGCGTGAGAGTCGCCTCCTCGTTGCTGATCCACGAAAAGTCGCCGTTCAGCGACAACGCCACACGGGGGATGATGAGGCGCGCCCTTTGCCCAGACTGGTTAAGACCATCGAAAATGATGCCGCGCTCGACGTTGGTCTGCGAAAACGCCTTGATGTTAACGCTTCTCCCGTAGGCATAGTCAACCATGACAGGCTCAACATGAGACTGCGGGTGCCCGATCAGGTGGATGCGGCCGTGGCCAGCATCCTCGACCTCGTAATGCGTGCCTTCGACGTACTGGATCGGGCTGCCCGTCGAATCAGCTATGACAATGTCGCTCGCCTTGACATGGCGGAGGTTGAAATAATCCCCTGGCGCGAGCTCCGGCAGAATCTCGTCGGTCACCGTGCCGCCCTCGTTTTCGACGGCCGCACCGAACAGTGCTGCGGCAAGCGTCCGGCCCGAGAACTGCACGAGACTCAACGACACAGTCAGGGTGCGCGCATTGGTATATTGGATAAGGGTACAGCCATGCCCGGAGCATGTTTCTTTGACATCGCGCGTTTCGATCGAGATGCTCGTCGTCAGCGCGCTCGTGCCGCAACCGACGCGATAAACATCGACAATGTACCCCTGATCCGCCCGTCCGCGATCAAGATCGAAGGTGCCGATCTGCACAGGCCCCGCGCCTTGCCAGATTATCGGGGTATTTTTAGTAAATGCCATCTTACTTCTCCTTCTGTTTGTCGTCAGGGATCTTCGCCACTGCGCGCGCGATCAGCCATTGCGCCTGATCCTTATTTACCATGATTTGCGCGCCCGCCGAGTACCTGCGTCCGCCATGAGTGTGCGTCGTCAGCAGTTCCACCAATACTTTTGTCATTGCAATCTCCTATCCACAACCACAGCCGCCCTTGCGGGACGGCACCATTTCCGCCATTCCCGCCTTGACCAGATCGAGCGCCAGGCGGGCCTCCACGTCGACCACCGCGCCTGCCGGACGGGTGCGACCGTTGATGATGTGCTGCTTGAGTAACCTTATGCGCATAACGTTGACCTCCGAAACGTCGACGTGAACGCCGTAGGGATGTACAGACTGCCTTCGAGGGCAACTGCCGCGAAACTCGGCGTGGCCGCGCGCAGCACGCCGTATCCGTTGCCGGGATTCCAGGCATCAAGCGTGTCGAGGATGTAGTCGACGATGCCACTGACGTCCTGCCGCGCCGCCGCGCCAGTATGCATTTCGCGCACGTTGCGCACCGCCGCGATATCAGCGGGAATTTGCGCGGGTGCCCGGACTGTCTCTTGCAAACTGGATTGCGGACTGAAACAGCGCGGGATTTGCGAATGTCGACGAGGTCGATCAGGGTGGTGGTCATGATATACCCCTGAATTTAGTGCTATAGTGCGTTAGGAATCCAGTCGTGAAGGGAGTTTGCCGTGTCCGTTTCCGTATCGCCCGCTGTGAAGGTCGTTGGCGCGAATGGCCAGATTTCCCTGGGCAAGCAATACGCCGGATGTCCGGTGCTGGTGGAAGAGCGTGAGCCGGGCGTGTGGCTGGTGCGCACCGCCAGTGTGATTCCCGATAACGAGCGTTGGCTGCACAGCGCCGAGGCTGCCGCCGATTTGCGCGAGGCGTTGGCGTGGGCCGAATCCCACCC
>JAISNX010000132.1 GCA_031276015.1 Azoarcus sp. | reverse complement strand
AAGTTAACACAGCTTGACAATAGCCTATCAACCTTTTACTGAAAATTACTTTGGAATTGCGGGGAAACCTTAGCCTCGTCATTGCGAGGGCCGAAGGCCCGTGGCAATCCACACGGCGGTTCCGCCTGCCCCAACGCTTCGGATGATGGCTCCGCTGCATGGATTGCCACGGCGCTACGCGCCTCGCAATGACGGATGTCATCATCCGAACCGAAAACGCTCTAGCGCGGCGGGTGGGTCAGGTTGAAAAGGGCTTCGAGTTGTTGGTGCGTGCGCTCCGATTGCATGGCGTTGCGGATCCTTTCCCTGACCTGGACGGTGTAGTGGCATTGCATGCCGCTGTGCTGCGCAACGGGCTGGACGCTTTCCTTGAGCTTGTTGTAGGGGATCGTTTTCGATAGCAGGCGTTCGATGCCGGGTATCGCGCGTGCCTCGGCTTCGCGCGCGGGCGGCCAGGCGGATGTGATGTGGACGCCGCCTGCGCGCAGTTCGAGCGTGAGCAGGACTTGGGCGTTGCCTGTTCTGTCGACCCAGCAGGGCGGCGCGGTGATGGTGTTTTGGGTTCCCATGCGGGCGGCCAGGGAGGCGGAGTCAATGCCGCCGGAGCGCGAACGCGCGGGGGGCGTCGGTGCGGGGGGCGGTGCAGGCGGCGCAGGCGGCGCAGCCGCCGGTGTGTTGTTCCTGACATTCGTTTCGGGCCGGGGAGCAGGACTACTTGCGGCGTCCGGCAATGGCGTCAGGCGCGTTTCGACGAGCCATTTGGCCCAGACGGTTTCCTGGCCGGGGGCGAGCGCCTGGCCGAGTTCTTTTTCGAGTTGTTCTTCGATCTGGCGGAGAAGTTCGAGCGCCAGGAGCGACTGCGCGGCGATTTCGTTGTCGGTGAGTTCGCGGTCGGCTTGTCCGGTCAGGGCGAGGATTTTCTGCTTCAGCCGCGTGCGCAGTTCGAGCGCGGAGAGCATCGCCTCCTCGGTCGTGCCGTTCAGCGTGGCGGATTTGCCCGCTTGCGCCAGGACGTTCCGGACTTCGGACATCCCCGCTACTTGGGCGTTGAGTTCCTGGACGCGCGTTTTCAGGGTGGCGACTTCGGCTTCCGCCGCTGTTTTGTCGAGCAGGCGCTGGATGACTTCGTCGGCATTCGTGCCCGCCGCCGTGAGTTGGGTCTGGAGTTCCCGGCGGGCCGATTCGAGGGCTTCGCGTGCCATGGGATGCAGGGTTTCTTCCTGGCGCTTGTCCAGGCGGGCAAGGGCTTCGGTGCGCGATATGTCGGCATCGGCGTACATCCAGCCGAACACGACCAGCAAGAAGAGGATGAAGATGAATGCGGTGCCGACCAGGGAAAGCCGGAAAACGCTGTCGCTGCCTCTATACATGAATTGCCTGCGTCAAAAGGAAAACCGCGCGCCCGTCACTGCCTGCCCGCCGGGGAGTCGAAATGCTGCCGCATCGTTTGCAATGCCTGCCGGATGAGGGCGAGTTCCTTGGTCGAGACGATCGTGTTGGCCTGTTGTTTGCGGCTGTTCTCCGTTTGCTCGGCAAGCAGTTGCGTCTGGGCCTGGATCGCGGCGGTGATTTCCGATTGCTGCTTGCGGCTGGCTTCGACGATCTGCGTCAGGGCACGGCCTTGGGTCATGAGCGCGGTCGAGATGTCGGACTGCTGTTTCTGGGCGGATTCGGCGGTCTTGCCCTGGGCCGCGGCCAGCGTCACGATTTCGGTGTACTGCTTCTGGCTGGTTTCGACATGCTGCGTCAGCGCCCGGCTCTGGGACATCAGCGCGCCCGAGATTTCGGCCTGCTGCTTGCGGTTGCTTTCGACCTGCCGGGCCAGGGATTCGCTCTGGGCAAGGAGCGCGGCGGAGATTTCGGCATAGCGTTCCTTCCCGTCTTTCACCTGCGCGGCCAGTTCGGCGTATTGATTCCTGCTGCTTTCGATCTGCCGTGCCAGGGCTTGCCCCTGGGCAACGATGGCGGAGGAGGCTTCGGCCTGTTGGCGCTGGCTGTTTTCGATGTACTGCGCCAGCGTCCGCGCCTGGGAGAGCGCCGCCGCCGAGATTTCGGCCTGCTGCCGCTGGCTGCTCGTGGTCTGTAGGGTGAGGGATTCGTTTTGCGCGGCAATCGTGCCGGAAATGTCGGCGTAGTGTTTCCGGATGTCTTCGATGAATTGCCGGAGCATCTGGGTTTGGGCGGCAATGGTGGTGGAGATGTCGGCGTATTGCTTCTGGCCGCTTTCGACGTGTTGAACCAGGGCTTCGGATTGCGCGATGACGGCGGCGGAGGCTTCGACGTGTTGCCGTTTGCTGGCTTCGACGAATTGCACGAGTGTTTCGTATTGTTTCTGGCTGGCGTCGATCTGTCGCGCCAATGCCTGCCCTTGCGCGGCGATCGTGGTCGATAGTTCGGCGTTGTGCGCGTGGTTGGCGTCGACGTGCCTGCCGAGCGCCTCGCTCTGCGCCACGATTGCCGCCGAGGCTTCGAGCTGCTTTTGCTGGGTGCTTTCGATGTAGCGGGTCAGCGTCTGGGTTTGCGTGGCAATGGAGGCGGACAGTTCGGTCTGCTGCTTGCTCTGGGCAAGAATCGCACCGGAGAATTCGTCGTTCCGCGTCTGGTTTGCCTCGATCTGCCGGGAAATCGCATCGCCCTGCGCCACAACCGCCGCCGAGGCTTCGAGCTGTTGTTTTTGGCTGATTTCGACATAGCGGGCCAATGCCTGGGTCTGCGCGATGGCGGCGGACGACATTTCGGCATACTGCCTTTGGCTGGCTTCGATGTGGTGGCTCAGGGCTTGAGTCTGGGTGCGCAGGGACTCCGCGGTCTGGGCCTGATGCTCGACTTCCTGGGTCAGCAGCTTGCCCTGGGCGGCAATCGTGGCCAGCGCCTCGTCCTGCCGTTGCTGGCTGCTTTCGACGTACCTGTTCAGCGATTCGCCCTGCGCCACGACGGCGGACGATACCTCGGTGTAATACTGGTGGTTGTCCTCGATGTGCCGGGCCAGCAGTTCGGTCTGCGCGGTGAAGGTGGATGCCACTTCCGCCTGCTGCCGCTGGCCGTCCTCGATGTAGCCGGTCAGCGCCTTGATCTGGGCATGGGTCGATTCCGACATCTCGCGCTGCTGTTCCCGCGCCGCTTCGATCTGCTGACCCAGAGCCTCGGTCTGGGCGGCAACCGAGGAGGACAGGCGGGTTTGTTCCCGAAGGTTTTCGGCCAGCGCCGTGCTCTGGGCCAGCACCAGGGAGGACGTTTCGGCATGCTGCCTGCGGCTGGCCTCGACCTGCTCGGTCAACGCCTGGCCCTGGGTCGCAACCTGGCGCGATGTTTCGTCCTGCCGCTTCCGGTTTTCGTCGATGTAGCGGGTCAGCGTCTGGCCCTGCACCTTGATTGCGCCCGTCATTTCGGTGTATTGCTTGCGGCTGTTCTCGATGTGCGTGGCCAGCGCCTGGTTTTGCAGCTTGATCGCATTCGACATTTCGGCCTGCTGCTGCTGGCTGGTTCCCACGTATTTGTCCAGTGCCGCGTTCTGGGTCAGTATCGCGCCCGACACCTGGCCGAGATCGTTGCGGGTGGCGTGCAAGGCTTCCTGGGTGGCGAACAGGGTTTTCGCCATGGCTTCCATGCTGCCCGCCTGATCCCTGGCGTTGGCGAGAATCTGCTCCTGCGCCTGGGCCAGTTCGATGACATGACCCAGGGCGTTGCCGATTTCGTCGGAGCGTTCGCGCACCTGATGCAGCGCGGGGCCGAGAGCCTTGAGCGACTCGGTGACGTTGCCGGACAGCGTGCCGATGTCGCGCGCCATCTTCCCGAGACTGGTGCCCAGTTCGCCCACCGGCGTCTGGAGCATGGTAGTGAAATAGTCGTCGGGGAAGACGATGCCTTGCAGGCGCTTTTCGACCGCGCCCGCGTAGCCGTCCACGGAGACGGTCAGGCGCTTGCCGGCCGCGCCGATGTCGCCCATGGCCCTGGCGAACACGTCCCGGTTCGATTGCAGGAGTTCCTTGAAAAAACCGGAGAGTTCCTTGCTATGGTTTTCGGTCATGCGTTCGATACTGTCGACGGCGTCCTTCGTGGCATCCTTGACACAAGCATCGAACTCCCGCATGTTTTCCAGTGCGGTGTTCATCTGCCGGTACAACTTGTCCGCGGCGCTGATCGCGCTTTCCTCGGCATCGTCCAGCGCCTGCACGAGGTTCGGCTTGAAGCCGACGAAATAAAGCCTGGCAGTGGCCCCGAGCGCGACGCAGGCCAGCGCCGATCCGAGCCTTTGCGCAATGTCGGGCAGCTTCAGGGTGATTTGCTGCATGTCGAACAGACAGGCGATGGCCACGAGGATCATGGCGATGAAGCCGAGGTAATAACATGAATCGCCGAAGTTCTCGTCCGAGACCTCGCGCTCCCGGATGTTCGTCGCCACGCCAAGGTAGACCAGCATCACCGCGAGGGGGGGGATCAGGTATCCCCAGGGGCCGGGAAAGAGGGTGCCGCCAAGCGTCGCGGCGGGAATTTCGAGCAGGGCGGAGACGACGAAAAGGATGTGGAACTTTTTCATGATTCAGCTATTCAACGGGCGAAGGCGGACGGCCTGCGAACAGCAACAATAGCGGAAAAACGGCTTTTCCGGAATCGGAAGGATACGCGCCGCCGGGCCGAGGCCGGGGGTTTGTTTCCGGCCATTCCGCAATCCGGCGAGATGCTCCCGTCGGCATGACATTGGCGGGGCCGTTTCGGGGGCGGGAAAGCGTTGTTCCTTCTTCATGGCGGGGGGAGACCGCGGCGCGGGTTCAGGTCTGGCGGCGTTTTGGTTTTTTCCCCACTGTGGGCAGAAAACCTTCGTCATTGCGGGCGAAGCGCGGCAATCCCCCTTTCCATGGCAGTCTGGCAGAACGGCTTTTCTCTGCGTGAGTGAAGCGGCACCGCCCCCGCCCGCATATCCGGCCCGCCGGAAAATCCATAGACAAAAAATTACTGAGGCAGGGTTGTCCTCCATCGGATAAATGCGTATACTTTTCCCGCATTGTGGTTTATACGTAGCTCCCCCAAACAGAGGATAAAGAACATGGTACGCTTCTTGGGTCGGTCGGTCGGTCGGTCGGTCGGTCGGTCGGTCGGTCGGTCGGTCGGTCGGTACTGAATGCCCGGCAGGCGAGCAGCCTGCCGTCGTCCACGAAAAAAATCCCGCGCGGCCTTTGGCCGCGCGGGATTTTTTTCGTGGACAGTCTCCTCTCCGGCGTGCTTGCGTGCGCCGCATCCCTTGGCCTGAGCGGGGCATCCCATGGTCTGAGCACCGCATCCCTTGGCCTGAGCGGGGCATCCCACGGTCTGAGCACCGCATTCCATGGTCTGAGCACCGCATCCCATGGTCTGAGCACCACATTCAAATAAACCCGCTTCTCCAGGAGACCCTCATGTCCGACTGGCTACCCCATTCGCGCGAAGAACAGATCAACCTCTCGCAACGCTGGCAAACCGTCATCACCACCGCCAAGGCCACCGCGTGGGCCATCCCCACTGCCGAAGTCACCGCCCTCAAAACCCTGACCACCGCAGCGGAAACCGCGCTGGCCGCCAACCAGCCCCCAGAGCGCAACACGCTGACTGCCAAACAGTGCGACGTGGCTTTCAAGGCGTTGGTGGACAAACTGCGCTTCTTCAAAAACCACTACTTCCTCCTGCCGCCCCTGACCGAGACGGACATCGTTTCACTGGGCCTGAAACCCAAAGACACCAAGCCCACGCCGATACCGCCGCCCACCGCACAGGCGGAAGCCGATGTCAGCTACCCCGGCGCGCACCAGCTCACACTGCACCTGCACGCCCTGCCCAACACCCCCCCCCGACCCGCATCACAGCGACTACGGCTACCGCATCTACCACGGCATCCTGCCGCCCGGCGGCGCAAGCGTCGAAGCGGCCACCGGCCCGAAGCGGGAACTCCTCAAAGCCGCAGTCACCGGCGACGAACTCCCGCACAGCCGCTTTACCCGCCGCCCCATCGAACTGTTCGACTTCGAGCAGACCGACAGCGGCAAAACCGTCTACTTCAGCGTCCGTTTCGAGAACGCCAAAGGCGAACCGGGGCCGTGGGGTCCCGTATTTCACGCGGTCATCCCGTAATGCACGCGGGCACCCGCGGGCACCTGTAGCACCCACTGAAGCACCCTCCCGGGCGAGACAATCCCGCCTCGCCGGGAGAACCATCTGGCGGCCCAGAGCCGCAGCAACATCAAGGAGAAAAGAAATGACTGTAATATATGGCGGCTCGGGCAACGACTTCCTGGTTGGCGGCTCGGGCAACGACAGCCTGGTTGGCGACTGGGGCAACGACACCCTGGTTGGCGACTCGGGCAACGACACCCTGCGCGGCCGCGCCGGCGACGACTCGCTGTATGGCGACTCGGGCAACGACCTGCTGTATGGCGAAAATGGCGACGACGACCTGAACGGCGGCGAGGGCGACGACTCGCTGGATGGCGGCTCGGGCAACGACTACCTGTTTGGCTACGACGGCAGAGACACCCTGTACGGCGGCTATGGCGACGACACCCTGTACGGCGGCGAGGGCAACGACACCCTGTACGGTACCACGGGCAACGACTTTCTGTATGGCGGAAATGGCGACGACTACCTGCATTGCATGTACGGCAACGACACCCTGTATGGCGGCTTGGGCAACGACACCCTGATCGGCACGTCGGGCAACGACATCCTGAACGGCGGCGAGGGCAACGACATCCTGCATGGCGGCGATGACGACGACACCCTGTATGGCGGCTTGGGCAACGACACCCTGTATGGCGACGCGGGCAACGACTTGCTGGATGGCGGCAAGCACGACGACACCCTGTATGGCGGCGAGGGCAACGACACGCTGTACGGTGGCGAGCGCAACGACACCCTGTACGGCGAGGGTGGCAATGACACCCTGTACGGCGGCGAAGAAAACGACTCGCTGAATGGCGGCGAGGGCGATGACTTGCTGTACGGCGACAACGAAAACGGCTGGTGGTACGGCGGCAATGACTCGCTCGACGGCGGCGAGGGCAACGACACGCTGTACGGTGGCGAGCGCAACGACACCCTGTATGGCGGCGCGGGCGACGACACGCTGTATGGCGACGTTGGCGACGACCGCTACGTTGGCGACGACCTGCTGTACGGTGGCGAGGGCAACGACACGCTGTATGGCTCCGCGGGCGACGACTGGCTGTATGGCGACGAGGGCAACGACACCCTGCGCGGTGGCGACGGCGACGACGACATGTATGGCGGATATGGCAATGACCTGCTGTACGGCGACGCGCGCTCCGACTGGCTGTATGGCGACGAGGGCAACGACACCCTGTACGGCGGCGACTACGGCGACCTGCTGTACGGCGGCGACGGCGACGACCTGCTGTACGGCGACGCGGGCAACGACACCCTGCGCTGCGGCGACGGCGACGACGACATGCATGGCGACGAGGGCAACGACACCCTGTACGGCGACGACGGCAACGACGTCCTGTATGGCAGCGCGGGAGACGACATCATCTACGGCGGCAACGGCAGCGACGGCCTGCTCGGCGGCAGCGGCAATGACAGGCTCTCCGGCGACGTGGGCAGTGATCAGTACCGTGGCGGCAGGGGCGATGACAGCTTCAGTGACGTGCAGGGCGATGAAACCTATTACTTTGCGCTGGGTGACGGAGCCGACACCATACTCGACACCCAGGGCGAGGACACCCTCAGCTTCGAGGGCATCGACTACACGCAACTCAGCTTTGCCCAGATCGGCCGCAACCTGGAAATCAGCATTTCCGGCACCAACGACACCGTAACCGTGCGCGACTGGTTCTTCCACGAAAGCCGCCAGATCGAGCACATCGAAGCGGGCGGCTACACCCTGGACGGATCAGAAGTGGCCGCAGTGATTGGCGCATCCGGAGACACCGGCATCCTCGCCCAGTACTGGGACGTGGTTTAAGCCTTCTTCTTCTGAAACAGGAAACACAACATGGAACCCATCATGAACACAAAACCCCTTGCCACCGCCCTGCTGGCCGCCGTAGCGCTGACCTTCAGTGCCGCCGCCGCTGCGGAAACATACACCTTCGACTATCAGGACTTCGTCCTGGACGGCTGGGAGAACCCATTCAGCGGAGATTCCGTCTTCGGCTTCCGGGTGTCGGCATCCGGCAACCCGCAGCCGGTCTTCTGGCCGACCCCCCCCGCGCCCGTGGATGGAACAGTCGGCATCACCGCCTTTGGTGCCGCCAACGACAGCCTGACCGACACCACCATCGTCCTCGGCTTCACCGCCACTCCGAACACGACCTACACCATCGACTGGAGCAACTCGTGGCTGGAGGACGCGGGCGGCGCGCAGATCAGCCTGGCAGGCATCACTCTCACACAGGCCGATGCGGCGCTTGCTGCAAACCCCTGGGGCGGCGGCGGGCTGGATGCGGGCGCGGCGTGGTATTTCGACCTGCCCGTTTCTGTCTTCGACATCACGGGCGGCAGCATTGCCTACACCGTCACCAGCGTGCCCGAGCCGGAAACCTGGGCGATGTTGCTGGCGGGGCTGGGTGTCATGGGCGCAACGGCCCGGCGGCGCGTGCGGTAAGGGCACGGCGTGCCGTGCCCTTCGTCTTGGGGGTGCGGCGCACCATGTTTCTCATCATGGGGCACGGCACGCCGTGCCCCATGATTTTCCCCCCGGCGCGAAACCCTGAACCCTTAGGGAAAATCAACTTTATGAGGCTCATGTCAGACTGATCGTCATTGCGAGGAGCGAAGCGACGTGGTAATCCATGTAGCGGAGCCATCACCCGAAGCGTCGGGGCAGGCGGAACCGCCGTGTGGATTGCCACGGCCCTTCGGGCCTCGCAATGACGGCGGTTCTCTTTGGGCTTCAATTTGTTGATCTGCCCTAGACACTGTCGTCACGAGATATATGTTATTCTATAGGGGTTAGAATTTTTGGAGCCTCTCATGTCTTGCGAACAACATCGGCACGATATTTCAGATCACGTGTGGTCACTTTTAGA
>JAISNX010000029.1 GCA_031276015.1 Azoarcus sp. | reverse complement strand
GGTGGTGGAAGCCTTCCCGGAAGGCCGCGCGCTGCAACAGATCAAGGACAAACGCTACGCCGACAAATATCGCGGCGAGGGCAGCCCCATCCATCTGATCGGGGTGGAATTCAGCCAGGACACGCGCAACGTCGTCGGCTTCGAGGTCGAAAGCCTCGTGGATCGGGCCAATTCCACCTGAATGCCGTATCGGCGCGGGAAACAAAACATACGGCGACACCGCAGGCGAAATTGCCGACCTTTGCTGTACAATCGCCCCCCGTGGCGGGTCTCCCCGCATTGCAGCGCGGTGAACCTGGTCAGGGCCGGAAGGCAGCAGCCACAGCCGTTCCCTGCAAGTGCCGGGGGTCAGGCTCGCCACACCGGATTTCGGCACATCACGTGAGCATGCCTTGGAACGCTCCACAGTGCGCCAATGGCTCTCTGGCGGCTTCGCGCCTCGCAATGGCGGAAAAATATCCCCGGTCGGCAGTGTCTGCGCCTGAACGGAAACCGATCTAATCGGCATTCCCCCGAACCCACTGCCCCCGTCACCCCCGCCGCGCGTCCAGCACCCCCTTCACACTGCGGATCAGGTTCAAGGCGGTCTGCAATTGCGCGACACCACCGACTTCCAGCGTGAAGCGCATCGTGGCCATGCTTTTCTTGCTCTGCGTGTTGACCGCCGTGACGTTGATCCGCTCGCGCAACAGCAATTCGGAGATGTCGCGCAAAAGGCCCTGCCGATCCATCGCCTGCACGGCGATGTCTACCGGGAACGCCGATGGCTGCCCGTCCTTGGCCTGCTCGCCCCATTCGGCGGCGATGACCCGTTCGGGATGACGCTCGGCCAGGTGGCGGAAATCGCGGCAATCCACGCGGTGGATCGAGACGCCGCGTCCGCGCGTGACGAAGCCCTTGATGGCATCGGGCGGCGCGGGCTTGCAGCAGCGCGACAGGGACGTGAGCAGATTGCCGACGCCGACGATCAGCACTTTGCCGGAACTGTCCCCCGAGCGGCTGCGACTGACGACGATTTCCGGCTTGGCCTCGTCGGTGATGTCCACCTCGCGCATCGCCATCTGCAAGGCGCGCTGGCCGACCTCCCCCCGTCCGGCGGCAAGGTAGAGGGCATCGGCGCTCTTGAAACCGAGGCGGGCGGCCAGGGTCTCGATGTTCTGCTGCCCGTGGCCGTCGCGCTGCATTTCGCGGGCGACATAGCCGCGCCCGCGCGCCAGCAAGTCTTCCTCGCCCTGCGCGCTGAAGTATTGCCGGATTTTGCGCCGCGCATGCGCGCTCGCCGCGTAGCCCTGGCGCGCATCGAGCCAGTCGCGCGACGGCCCGCCCTCCTTGGCGCTGACGATTTCCACTGCCTGGCCGTTCTCCAGCACGGTATTGAGCGGCACGAGATGCCCGTCGACTTTCGCGCCACGGCAACGATGGCCCAGATCGGTATGCAGGCGGTAGGCGAAATCCACCGGCGTCGATCCGCGCGGCAGGTCGACCACCCTGCCCTGCGGCGTGAGTACATAAACCGTGTCGTCCAGTGCCGCTTGCTTGATCTGCTCGACCCAGCGCGACGAACCGGCCACCTCGTCCTTCCAGGACAACAAACTGCGCAGAAGCGCGATCTTGTCGTCGTAGGCACCGCCGCTTCCCGCGTCGGCTCCTTCCTTGTAGCGCCAATGCGCCGCCACGCCCAATTCGGCATGCCGATGCATGGCATGGGTGCGAACCTGCACTTCCAGCGCGCGCCCGTCCCCCGCCAGCACGGCCGTGTGCAATGACTGGTAGTTGTTCCCCTTGGGACGGGAAATGTAATCGTCGTATTCCTTGTTGATCGGATGCCATATCTGGTGCACGATACCGAGCACCGTATAGCAGTCGCGTACCTCATCGACCAGCACCCGCAGGGCGCGGATGTCGTAGACCTGCGAGAAGCCGATCTTCTTGGCGCGCATCTTGTTGTAGATGCTGTAGATATGCTTGGGGCGGCCATATATCTCCGCCTTGATGCCGATGGCCGACAGTTCTTCCCGAAGGCGCGCGATGGCGTTCTGGATGAATTCCTCGCGTTCGGAACGGCGTTCGTCGAGCATTCCGGCAATGCGCCGGTAGGTGTCGGGTTCGAGAAAACGGAAGGACAAATCCTCCAGTTCCCACTTGAGTTGCCAGACGCCGAGGCGGTTGGCGAGCGGCGCGTAAATATCCAGCGTCTCGCGCGCCATGCTCTGGCGGCGTTCGTTATCGATATTGGTGTAATAGCGCAGGGTCTGGGTGCGGGAGGCCAGGCGCAGCAGCACCACTCGAATATCTTCGACCATTGCCAACAGCATCTTGCGCAGGGTCTCGACCTGGGCGCGAAGCTCCGGCGCGGGCGCGACGGCGGCCACGCGGGTGAGTGTCCGCAGGCGGTTGAGTTTGCGCAGGCCCGTGACCAGCCGGGCCACGGATTCGCCGAAATCGGCTTCGATCTTTTCGCGCGCATCCTCGCGGTATTCCTCTACCGAAAAAAGCAGTGCCGCGACGCGGGTATCCACGTCCAGCCGCAGCGAGGAGACGATCAGCGCGCAGCCCAGCGAGTGCGTCCAGACCGGCTCGCCGGTGCCGAGAACACGTTCTTCGTACACCTCGGCGGCGAAAGCCAGCGCGCGCTCGATGGCGGCGCGCTCGATGGGCATCAGTCCTTCGGCGAGCAGTTCGATGGGAGGGGCAACGGCATCGCGGTCGACAGCGTGAGTGACGGAAACCATGGCATCACACCGTCCCGTCCGCCATGGCGGGTATGACGGGCAACGCCTTGCCACGCAAGAGTGTGCCAGTGCGTGGATGAGCAGGACTGTATATGTATATTCTGTTCATGATTTTCGCCTATACCGGCAGCCGTTCCGATACCGATCCAGACTTTAAACCATAAATTTGCAGTTACCAACACGGAGAGGGTGACAAATGGGTTGACTTATTACGTCGCCGTCACCATCATTGTGTCCCTGCGCCAAGCTTGATCGGTTGTCGTTTCTCCGACAAGATTTGCGCAAAAATACATTGACAAATCAACGGATTGCGCTATAATGCCCTGCAAACCTGCAAACCTGCAAACCTGCAAACCTGCAAACCTGCAAACCTGCAAACCTGCAAACCTGCAAACCTGCAAACCTGCAAACCTGCAAACCTGCAAACCTGCATGAACGCATCCGCGTCCCTGTCCGTTCCGCAGTAAAACACGCCGCGCACGCGCGCCTTCCGGCGCATTCGCGCATCACTTTCTCCGCTTCCCCTTTCTGCTCGAACGCATCGTTCCGCGTTCGTTCCCGAACGCATGGACTTTTCGGTGCGCCGCCGCATTACGCCGAATCGGTCGCCGGGGCCAGTGTCGTTACCCTGATCCGCACTTACTTCCTGACGCAACACGCCTTGTCCACGTACAAACATGCGGCAGGGATGGTCGGGCGGGCGTTTGGAAAGAAAAAAAAGACCGTTTCACTTCCGGAGGAAAAGCAATGACACGAAAAGTTCAAGCGGACAAGGAGGATCGAAACGAAACCGTCGACAAAACCACGGTAAAGGCTGGTATCGCGGGCGGCTTACAGGAAACCGTCGGACGTTTCGGCAGCGCCAACGCCGAGTTTGTCAAAGGTTATACGGGCGTGGATCATGAAACCGGTCAGCACTTCGCGCGCGGGCACAAGCAAATTTCCAATTACAAGGTAAACCTAAACCCCAAGTACGCCGAGCAAAACATCAAGCAACAAGCCGGTTTCAGCGCCGAAGTTGCCGCAACCAGCAAGAACAACGCGGAGAACATCATCGACAAGCGTCCGGAACGTACCGCTCGCACCGATGATGTTGATACCTTTGGCAGCAACCATCCCAAATTTGATCTGCTGGAACTGGACGCGAACGGCAATCCCATTGCCGGAACCGGTGTGCAGGTAAAGTATGTCAATAATCCCAACAAGATAATCGGCAAAATCGCCAAGGGCCAAGGCGGTGGAAAGAATGATCTTTCCCGTTATCGGGATGGAAAACTGGCTTTGCCTTCTGAACAGGTTGACGCAGCCAAGGCGTACTGTGCCGAACAAAGCCAGAAACTTTTGAAGCAGGCCGAACGGCTGGAAAAAGATGGCAAACCGGAACTCGCCGCGCAAAAGAGGCGGCAAGCGAAAAACTACGAGACCATCCACGACAATATCTGTGATAACGGCCTGAGCACAGAAGAAGCGATCTTCTACCGCGAACACCCCAAACTCGCCACGGCGAAAGACATCGGCAAAGTCAGCCACCGCGCCGGAATCGACGGTGCGAAATTCGGCGCGGCAATCGGCTGCGGCATTGCCGTTTTAACCAACGCCTTCGCGCTTTGCCAGGGCAAAAAGGAAATCAAGGAAGCGCTGCTTGACTTTGCCGGGGATACCGCCAAATCCGCTGCCGTTGGCTACGGCACGGCTTTTGCCGGTTCGGCGATCAAGGGCATGATGCAACAATCCGGAAGCACTGTCGTGCGCACCGTCAGCAAAACCTCGCTCCCCTCGCTCGTGGTGAGCGTCAGCCTCGAACTCGGTACTAGCATCAAGCGTCTGGCGCGGGGCGAAATCGACAGGGTGCAGTTCATGGAAGAAATCGGCGAGAAAGGTTCCAGCCTGCTGTCCAGCGGAATGATGGCCACCGTTGGTCAAATCGCCATTCCCATCCCGATCGTGGGTGGCGTCATCGGTGGAATGATCGGCTGCACCCTGAGCGCAATGTTCTACCGTGAGAGCCTCAATGCTTTCAAGGAGGCCAAGGCGGCACACGCCGACTATCTGCGGATCAAGGCTCAATGCGAGGAAGCGCGAGCGCAGATGGAACATTATCAGGCCGAATTACAGGCCCTGTTTGACGCAAAAATATCGAATCTCCGCGCCACTCTCGACGACCTGTTCGGGGCCATGGACAGTGCCGCACAAACTGGCGAGATCGACGCCTTCTGCGCCACAGCCAACCGCTTCGGCGAAGTACTGGGCCATAAATTGCAATTTGTCACGATGCGGGAGTTCGAGGACTTCATGGCATCGGATGAATCGTTTGTTTTTTAACCACAGGCAAAGGAGCCAATCATGTTTTTGAGTTATCTTGATACCAAAGAACAAAAAAAATTCTTCATGGATTTTGCCTT
This sequence comes from Azoarcus sp., assembly GCA_031276015.1. Taxonomy (GTDB): domain Bacteria; phylum Pseudomonadota; class Gammaproteobacteria; order Burkholderiales; family Rhodocyclaceae; genus WRNU01. Next base: position 2,273 of record JAISNX010000029.1, on the reverse strand, counting down.
TCTGATTGCTTTGGCCGATAACAGAGAAGCCCAAAAAGATAAGAGTTCCAACAAGAAAGATGTTGCCTTATCGAGTGATTTTTTTACGGAAACAAACAACGCTTTCCCCATTTGCCAAGGAGAACTATCCAAGCTACAGGCGTTTGCAAACGAAATAGAACAGCGTGACTGGTTGCCGGAATATCACAGTTACAACACGAGACTATCGTCGCTTTCAGAAACGGAGGAATTAGTGCTTCAGCGTTTGCTATCTGAAATCCCAAAAGATGAAAGAGTTTTGCCAATAATGCCCGTAGATAACCCGCGCGATAAAGTGATCAAAACACGCTTGGGCGACGGTGGTTCCATACTCGAACGATTGAAAAAGGCGTTCGATCTGAGCCAGCATCGTAGTGTCGCACTGTGGATTGCATTCTTTTCAATACTGCCGGAAAACAACAAATCATATCCAGAAGAAATCAAGCGCGCCATGTTGCTCGGAGCGACCGAAATAGCCTATGCGGACGGTTCCTACTCGCCCGATGAAAATATGTTGTTGCAACTCTTCTGTCGTTATTTCAATGTAGACGCTGGTTTGATTGATGAATTCAAGGAAAGGTCAAAGAAAATTCATGACATTCACGCCGAATGTCTGGAAATCGTGACCGAATAGCGGGTATCTTCTAAACCGCTCAACTCAACCGAAAGGAGAATAGCATGCCACTTCCATTACTCGTTCCCATTGCACTGGGAATCGCAGGTGCCTTCGGCGTCGGCAAAGGCGTCAAGGCTGTTGTCGACTCCAACAAGGCCGATGATCTGGACAAGGAGGCCCGTTCGATAGTTTCCCGCCGTGAAAAGGAACTGGAGGAATACAAACAGTTCACAAACACCTGCCTTTCCGGATACGGCAAGAAAAAACTCGAAGCGTTGACCAAGAACGTCGAGCCTTTTCTTGAATATTACCAACAGTTGAAAAATACTGATCGTACCGCAGCCAGCGATCTGGAAAATCTGCATCTCGGAGCATTTACCGAGGCCACCATCGGTGAACTGAAACATAGCTGTGAACTGGCGACTTCCGCAATGACCGGCATCGGCGCAGGTGCGGGCGCGGGGGTACTCACCGCCTGGGGTGCATATGGCGGCACCATGGCGCTTGCCACGGCAGGCACAGGTACCGCCATTGGCACGCTTTCAGGCGTCGCGGCAACCAATGCCACCTTGGCCTGGCTAGGTGGCGGCACTCTCGCCGCCGGTGGATATGGCGTAGCGGGTGGCATGGCAGTGCTGGGCACACTGGTTGCTGGTCCCGCCTTGCTGATTTTTGGCAGCATCCTGGGCGCAAAAGCCGATAAAAAACTCGACGAAGCCCGCACCAACTTGGAGAAAGCGGAGACCTTCGACACGGAAGTCAGGGGTATCTGCCAGAAACTTGTCATGATACAGAAGGTCGCAGAACTGGCGACAGACACGCTTTCTCAATTGCGTATTCGCCTGCGCCGCATCAATACGCGATTCGCCGAAATCCTGGAAACGCGCGGCGTCAATTTCCAGAACTATTCGACGGATGAAAAGGCAACAGTGTTCCAAGGCGTCAAATTCGCACAACTAATCAAGGCGATGATTGACATCAATCTGTTGAGCGAAGACGGCGCGCTTCTGCCTGAGTCCGAACAAAAATTTAGAGGAATCAATGATGAAATATTGAAAATCAAGGAGAGCTAATTCCATCCAGATCAATCCGGAAAGAATCCGGCACACCACGGCGCTACGCGCCTCGCAATGACGGGTAGAGAACAACCGAGGCGCTTTCCGCGCCTCGCGTTCTCTTTTTGTCATGACGACAAACCAGATTATTCGCTCCGGGGTTCCGCCGCCCAGGCGGCGAGGAATTCGCGCCAGTGGGGAGCGTCGATTTTGCCCAGAGTGTCGCGCACCATGGCGACTTCGCGCGCCCAGGCGGCGGCATCCAGCATGCCGCGCATTTTGAGGAAACGCAGGTAGACGAGGCCGGTATTGACGACATCGGTCTCGCAGTAATCGCGGATTTCGTTGATGCGGCCCGCTTGCCAGGCCGACCAGACGGCGCTGCCGTCCATGCCGAGTTTGCCGGGATAGCCCATGAGTTTGGCGAGGTCGTCGAGCGGGGCATTGGCGCGCGGCTGGTAGAGAGCGAGCAGATCCATCAGGTCGAGATGCCGGGCGTGGTAGCGGCTGATGTAGTTGTTCCACTTGAAGTCCCGCGAGTCGGCGTAGTCGCCGTCGCCCAAGTCCCAGTAGCGCGGGGCGGC
>JAISNX010000097.1 GCA_031276015.1 Azoarcus sp. | reverse complement strand
GGGGGCCGGGGGCCGGGGGCCGGGGGCCGGGGGCCGGGGGCCGGGGGCCGGGGGCCGGGGGCCGGGGGCCAAATGACTAGGTTTTTTGGGCGTCCATCCACTCACGAAGAATGGCGTTTGTACGTGTTTGCCATCCCCTGCCCATTGAGCGTAAAAACTCAAGCAAATCAACATCCAAACGCATCGTCACGGGCGCTTTTGCTGGACGGTTTGCCGGATGTCCATAAAACGCGGTAGGAAGAGCCTTCTGCCATTCATCGTCCGTATAAGGCATGCAATCCGGATCAGCCATGGCCGCCGCTGTAATGGCGGCATCTTCCTCCGGCGTATTCAAACGGAAAACCCTGCCGTCACGAGCTTTAATAAATTGATTCGACATAATGGCGTTTCTCCGCATTATCGGCATGACGCAAACTGATAATACGCATTCTGTCATCACGATAAGTAAACGTGACAAAGTAAAGCGTATCACCGCCCGGAACTATTGAATTCATGCGCATTTCATCGTAAAAATAACGCTCGTCTTCCACTGTAAATGCGCTATCCCAGTCAAGAATTTCCGCCAATGCAAGAGACAAGCCGCTATGGCGTCTGATGTTCTCACGGTCTTTCCGGGGATCAAATTCAATGTCCATATTCTAATTGTACGTACAGGACAAGGAAAAGTCAAGCAATTTTTAAATTCTTTTTATGTGCAATAGCAAAAGAATTTCAGTAGTTCCAACAGAATCATTTGCCCCTTTGAAAATATCCGGCAAAAAATGAAACCCTTTCCGTGTATTGTTTTCCGTTTTTTCTTCAAGCCCGCCGATCATTACTATTTCTCCATCCTCAACAGTAATGGCGGTTTTTAATTCCCGCTTCAACAGCGTGGGAGAACCATTTACGCCCGTAGTCGTAGCCGTAAAACTAGACAATTGATGTGTAATGCTCAAGTCAATATCCACATCGTGAATTTCCGGCATTAGTTCAAGAATAACGCCAGAAGAACGATAATCAATGGATTGCACGGATTGACCATTACCGTTTGTTGTCACGCTTCCGAGTGTCGGCACTTCCGCACCAGCCTGAAATCGCGCCGTATCGCCACTACGAATACGCACGGTCGGCGCGCTAATCTGCCTTAAACGGCTATCTTCCGAAAGCAATGAAAAGGCAATATCTGAATTGGAAACACGAAACCTTAGAAGATTTGCAGAATCAATAACGCCAGTAGTAACGCGGGCCGCAAGACCTTTCGCCGAATCAATCAAACCCAAGGCAATCGACACGGCATTGTTATCATTGGATTCCCGCCTCACTTCGTAAATAACGGATTTAATCAAGACTTCGCCGACCGACCGATCTATTTGAGAAAACAACTTCTCCAATTTCCGTACATCGGAATCCGTTCCATGATAAACGATTACATCCGAGGATTTACGGGAAATCAGATCATTGACGGACGGCACAACACTTTTTGATGGATTGAAACCAGAAGAATCGGAAACAAGTCTATTTACCGTAAAGCCCGAAACATCCACTAATTGACCTGCCAATTCCCGCAAATAATCGCCGCTTCGGTATTTCGGGAAATAGACAAAAACATTTCTATTATCAATCGGCTTGGATTTGACAATGCTATGCATGCCATTGTTCGTAAATAGAGAAAAACCAATAGACGGAAGAATCGCCTTCAAATGATCGAAAACAAAATCAGAATTGACGTCAAACAATCGAATTGTAAAACGCTTTTCAGATGCCAAAAAATCATCATCCATAAAGAAGGATTCTTTCTTTAAATCGTTCAATACAAAATAGGCAAATTCATTTGCAGAAATATCATTAAACGTGACATTAATCAATTCGCCAGAAGCAATACGAGAAAACGAGAAAAACAAAACAAAAAGAAATACTTTCATGACACACTCAACGGACAGAATCAATACGTGGCAGACGATGCCCTCTTAATTCAGAAGAAACATGATGAATTTCACTGCCATTCGATAGAAAGACTGCATTCCCATCTTGCGAGAAATAAAGACGCCAACCCGCTATAAAAAGCGCCTCTTCGGAAAATATATCAACAATGCCGGATGAATTGAAAAACTCCACCTTGGCAATGCGCCTAGTCCCAACACTCCCCACATAGACAAGTCTGGCACGATTCGCAGAAAAAAGCGCGGAAATCTTATCCCCGCGAGAAACCGGCAACGACGCAGAAACGGACGATAAACGCGCTTCCGTGGCAACAGTCTTTTGAGGCGTTTTCTTCTCCGATGGACTGAAGAAGCCATACAGGAAATAAACGGAAAAACACAGGACAATAACGGAAAGCGGCAGAAAAACGCGAATCATCGCCCCTTTCAGCAAATTGCCGCGTTCGTCAATATTCGACTCTACCGCATCCGCGCTATCGTCACCTTTTTGTGAATGCGATTTGTATAAGGCGAAGTAATCCGGATTATATTTACGCTGGATAGACCGGATAGGCGTGTCGCTTGATTTTCTTGCCCCAGAATAAATATCCACACGGTAATGATTCCGCGATCCAATGGCCGTAAGCTTAGTCATGTTGTACGTTTCCTCAACGACAACACGCACTTTCCGGCCAATGTCCATGATACCTTGCGTGATTAATGCAACATCGCACGTCTGACCGGTTTGCATATGCACGAAATGACGATGCATCCGAAAGAAATTCATCACAAAATCAGGGACTTCCTTCGAGAATCCGTCCCAAAACCGCCAAACTTCATCAAGAACAAGCAAATCGCCAGACTGCACAAACGAATCTTGATTTTGTTCCGTTCGCCAAAAATTGATGTCGGAAACATTATCGTGCTCAACTGAAACAATCTTGCCAACGGAATCAGAAAAAATGCCTTCCTTGGCAAGCAAGGCGCAAATTTGCTCATAATCAATTCCGGCAATATTTGTGACAACACGGCGACCTTTACGAAGCGCGCCAAGGATTACGACGGAAACAACTTCATAAGTTTTCCCGGAACCCATGCGACCAGTATAAACTTTTATCGACATGGCAATTATCCAATAACAGGCAAGCGCCGAATCAGAAAGCGGGAAACGTAAGCCGAAATAATGAGCGGGACGCCAAAATCAAGACGGAAAAACCGCAGTACGAACCAAACGCCGGAGTCAATCCCCGAAAAGGCATTCGATAAAAAGCCCGGCGCAATGAAATTGCCCAACAAGGAAGCCGCGCGCGGCGCAAAAAGCGAAACAAGCGCAAAAACCGACGTAAAAACGATGAACTTGAGAATCGCCTCACGAAGCAACCAAGAGAATGCAGAAGCGAGAAAAGGGATCAATATAGGGCCGCCGACCATTTCACGCCCCCATCACAACACGGAAAGCAACCCATGACCAAATGCAGATCATCACCGCCCCCAAATACGGGAAATACGATTGCGCCAAATCACAATGAACTGTCATCACATGAGTTTGAGAAAACAGCGTGAAATTGACCGGCGCACAAACCCCGTCAGATGCCGGAACGCTCCAACCCAAAAGGGCATCGAACGTGCCATCAAAAAACGAAGCATTGAATTCCGATACGTCCGGCACGGTCGGTTCAGCAAGCGTAGCATCGCCACAAATCCATTTCAGCCAAGACGGACATTCCCCTTCTTCCTCGGTTCCCTCTTCGCCCGAAGCACTCCCGCCTGAACCGCCCGGCGTTCCCCCAGGCGTGCCCCCCTCGGAACCACCTTCGGAACCGCCTTCGGAACCGCCTTCGGAACCGCCTTCAGAGCCGCCAGGCGTACCGCCCCCGGAGCCGCCCCCGTCCGGCACAGACGGCGAAGGCGAGCAGGAATTACCTGTATAGCTGCACGCCCAAACTGTATCTGTCTTTTGGCCCTGATACCACGCTTGAACGCTTTTGCTGCAAGAATTGACTTCACACCGATCAATGCAATTCGTCATGGAATCGGACAATACGCTATGGCCCGCCGCGCCGGGACAATCTGGCGGTTCGTCGCATTGACCATCATCATATCGTACCTGCCCATCAGGACATGGGGGCGAAGGCGGCGTAACACATTGTCCATATTCATCATGCGATTGCCCGTCAGGACAATCAGGCAATTCCGGCGCGCTTTTGCACATCGGCGGGGTAGTCGTTGAACTTAAACTACCGCCAGAAGGACAATCAAAAATGGCCCTGCAAGTACCTGATATTGTTTGATACAGGCTGCCGTTTATGAAAACATCAACAATAACATTATAAGAATATTCTGTTTGCTTAACAGGTGTCCGTCTAATATCCCTTTCCGGAGCAGCTTCTTCGTATTCCCTATGAATTTCTTTAACGCATTCGATCAAAGAAGAATGGTCAGCAATTTGATAAGTCCCATATAAATAATTACTTCGCCAACCAGTCATGCGCGCTTCATAATCCCGCGCAAAAACAAGGGCGGAAAAGAGAGAAAGAACGAGGAAAACAAAAAGCCTCATTTCATCCCCTCAATAACCGCCCAAGCGGCGACGATGCCCCAAAATCCAAAGAGTAAATACCAGAATTCCGAGACATCGCCGCCGAACATCACAGCCCCCGAATCGCGCGAAGAATCAGGGAAGCGCCCTTCCAAAGCACGTACACGCCAGCAAGCGACGCGCCCACGGCAAGAACCGCCGTAGAAACAGCAGTGAAATCCACGGCATCCGTCAAATCGGCCAGATCGGCAGCATTGGCCGAAGCGGAAAGGGCAACAAGAGGCGCAACAACAACAGCCAGCTTTTTGTTAAGCATGGTAACTACTCCAATCAAATACCGGGAAAATGTCCGGCACATTTCCGGGGAAACCCCGAAAGCTAGAATTTACGAATGGCCGAAACGACAACCCCTATGGACTTCGCAAGAAACCATAGCGAAACCGTCACGCCAAAAAAGAATGTGAAAACCTGCCCCGCTTGCGCGACATCAACAGAATTGCCGACCGAAACCGACGATTGAAAATCCCCCGAGGCGTAAGCCTCAAGTAATTTACGTATTTCGCCGGATGAATACGCATCCCAAACTGTTGAAAGATTATAGTATTCCTGCCCGCTCATAATGACAAAAGGACATCCCGGATCCCTATAATCGTAAGGCGTGCCAATATCCCTAAAAAACTTACCCAATTCGTTATCGGAACATGTCGCCATTACGCGGCCCTCCGAATTTCCGCCCAAGAGGCAACAGGCTGCGCAAGAATAATCTTGACAGGACGAAGCGGAATTATCTTTGCAATATTCATGTCGCCATCGGTAATACCGATTGCGCGTAAATATTTCATGTGACGGTAAAATGTCGCCTTCGGCATGAATGATTTTACAACGTCAAAACCATCTTCACGGATGTTACGCAATGTCGTAAATACCGAATTGGACATTCCTTCCGTTAGCCCCACATCAGCAATAAGACGCTCAATAATATAATCGCGGTTCATGTCCTTTATCTCCACACTTCCAGACAGTAGCTTGCCGAAAAAATCACAATACAGTGCCACCAACGCCTCCGGCGTTAAATCCTGCCAACGCCGCCCCGCAGCTTCTTCACGCCTGAACCATCGCGCGCCGCGCGTATGTTCAAGCCGTAAAATACGGTCAGACATTTCCAATTGCTCAACAGTAATGGAAACATGCTTTTTACGGCAAAGATAAGCCAATTGCGGCCCCTTATGATACGCCTTCCCCTTTGACAAATCACTATTAGCTTGCCAAATAACGGTATCGCCGCCTTTCTTTGAGCTTGACGCCTTCCGCCGCGCCGCATCGGTATTCATCAACATACGCAAGGCGTGCTTGACACTCATTGCATCAGGCAATAGATAATTGCCCGTAATGTCAATTCTGCGACATTGCCAACTATCAATAGACGGCAAAATCGAAGAAAGCGCCTTTTGCGCAACACCAATTAAAAGCGACGCGGATTTCCTTATATCCAGATCGCCAAAAACATTAATCCCATGTTCAATCGAAGCGGGCGATCCGCCGATTACAAGGTAATAGCGGATGCCGTCACCCTGAACCTGCCAGCAAAGACCAACAGTGTCAGACCGAAGGGCATCAAAATCCAACGTCTGCTTTTGCCAAACAATCTCCCCGTCAACATTACAGCAATGTATGGAAAGCTTGGCTTCCCTTACACGGCTAAAAAGCGCGGGCGATAGATTATCGTCCAATGGAATTCTCAATGTCAGCCAGTCAATCAAAAGACCTTTCACAACAGCCCCTCGGACTGCAAAATGTTATAAGCCAAGCGCGTGTCGCCATTTGCGCGCGCTCGATTCAATGCATCATACTGGCGGCGCATAACAACTTTTTGGCGCAATAGTTCATCGCAAGGACTTTCATTGGTTATCTTGTCGCGCCAATCACGGCAACAATTATTAATGGGTTTGCGAAAACGGCAAAGAAAAAAGCCGCGAAAAGGGTGAAAGTACGAAAACCCACAATTCCCGCAGTTCGCATTGCTTCCATCACTGGCCGCCTTTTCCCACCATCTAATAGACATAACGCCATTCCGTCAAATTGTTCCGCAATTCCCGCTTAACAAACTAACACCCTCAAACGATTACGGCATTCATAACCGCATTCCACCACACGCCAGCGTCACATTACGACGAACATCATTGTCCGTGACGACCACAATACCATCCTCGCAATTACCGCTAAATTCCACGAATTCAGGCACAAAAAACCTGCTTTCACCGTTCCGCTTGCCAAGCGACGTAGGGGGATTACGATAAATGAATTTACCGTGAACTACCCTGCCACTAGATAAAGTGATAAGAACAACGTCACCCTTTTTTAACATGGTCGATTTCATGATACCTTCACGTTAATTGACAGAAGCCCCGGAAGCCCCTATCAAATCCCCGAATAAAGAAACGGCTAATGATTCATCACGAATAATCATAATATCGCCGAGATAGCCAAGCCTGCGAACATAATTGTAAGCAGCACCAACACTTGGAAAAGAAACGAAATTAAAAGCACACTGGACGGAGATAGATGGTTCTTTTTTTTCAGAATAACAGACGACTATCTCATCGCCGTAATCGATAAACTCAAGATGATCTATGCAAGAAAAGTCAAGCTCGATTGACTCGCAATTCATTTCACACTCCAAAACGAAAAATCCACGAAAGGGGCCGAAGCCCCTTATCCCTTAAGGTCAAGCGGCTTTTTTCGCCACGGAAGCAATAGGCGTCAATTTGGGACGGCAAAAAATGCTGCCAAATTTGCCCAAAGAAAAACTTTTCAAAGACAACTCATAAATGCCGGGCTGATATGGTTGTTCGTCATCCTCAATGGTCAACATCACACGGCTTGGATACGGTTCAGGATTGCCATGTGCATCAACAAAAAAACACCAAGCAACTTGTTCCTTGATCGAATACGGCTTGCCCGTTTTCGCACTGGTACCTTGCTTTAAACTCACTTCGGCGGTTCTCACTTCGAGCTTCAACATGTCGCGTTCCTCACGATGTAGAATAAATCACGGAAAGATGGTTTGCAAAATTGCAAACTTATGTGCAGTATACCCACATGCACCAAACAAGAAAATAGGTAAAAGCCATGAGTCTTGAGGAATACATCACGATTGCTGCGCAAAAAACTGGCGGCCAAAAGAAACTATCGGAATACATAAATGTAGAACCGACGAGTATCACAAATGCGAAAATGCAAAGGCGTGGACTGCCTGCCGCGGCATGCGTAAAACTAGCACAATTGATTAACGTCAATCCCTTGGCAGTTATCGCAGCATCTGAACTCGTGACTGAAAAAGAGGAAAAAAATCGCGCCCTTTGGCGCGAGATTCTACGAAGCAACGGCAAAATAACCGCCATAGCCGCAATATGTGCTGCAATGCTGATGCCGCTACAGAATGATGCGCAAGCGGCGGTTCTTAAATTTAAGAACGATGAACACGGGTATGCGTACAGGGAGCACGCAAATTTGCGTACTTCCTTCGGGACGCAGGGGCCGGAGGTTCGAATCCTCTTTCCCCGACCAAAAATATTGTTACCACTCATTTTCAGGAAAATGAAAGCCGCTCACGGCGCTTTTGCTGGACGGTTTGCCGGATGTCCATAAAACGCAGTAGGAAGCGCCTTCTGCCATTCATCGTCCGCGTAGGGCCTGCAATCAGGATCAGCCATGGCCGTCGCTGTAATGGCGGCATATTCCTCCGGCGTATTCAAACGGAAAACCCTGCCGTCACGAGCTTCAATAAATTGATTCGACATAATAGCGTTTCTCCGCATTATTGCTATGCCGCAAACTGATAATACGCATTCTGTCATCACGATAAGTAAACGTGACAAAGTAAAGCGTATCGCCCTTCGGGACTATCGAATTCATGCGGATTTCATCATACATGAACCGCTTATCTTCCCATATAAGCGCCTCAGACCATGATAAATCTTTCGCAATTGAAGGTCAGAAAGATCACTCATTATTTTCCTCAATTAAAGGAAATGTTTAAGAAAAAGAAGCGCCAAATAAAAAGAAAGGCCACCTACAAAGAATAAAGCTAAATTTTTCGCTATTTCAGCACGAGATAAACGTGTATAGTCGCGTCTATCTGGATTACGAAGCGAATTCATAGTGCCCGCGCCCAGGCCGGGCGCAAGGGCGCGGACTCCGGCGCGGCGATGGCGGCGCGCAATTGCGCCAGTAGTTCTTCCTTGTCCTGCGGCAGGTTGCCGCGCAGCAAGAGCCAGTTGGACGCATGATCGCTACGAAATACCGTGCGCTTCAATTCCAGCCAGGCGATGAAACCTTCCATTTCGGTCAGCAAGCCGGGGATGTCCAGCGGTGTCCATTCCGGGAAGGCCGTCCGGAAGCGCCGCTCGCCTTTTGGAAAGCTCACCACCAGCGTTGCCAAAAACTCCGGTTGCGCGGCATTGGCGAGATCGGCGGAGTGGCGGGCATGCTGTTCGCTGTACTGCGCGCCACCCAGGCCATTGAGGATCATCACCGAGCGGGAGATGCCCGCATGGCGGAGTTTGTCCAAGGCTTCCACCGTGCTGGCGAACGTCTCGCCTTTCTCTATCCGCGCCAGCACCGTATCGTCGCCGGACTCCGCGCCCACGTAAGCGAGTTTCAGCCCGGCATCGGCAAGTTCCTTCAGTTCGTCGACGCTTTTCTTCCGGAGATTACGCGGCAGACAGTAAGACGAAACCCGATGCACGGCGGGCAGATGCTCCCGGATCGCGTTCAGTACCGCCAGCAGACGCCGGGTGGGCAGCACGAGCGCATCGCCATCGGCCAGGAAAACCCGCCGCGCCGCCTGACCGTGGGAAAGCCTGCCCAACAGGCGGATGCTTTCCAGCACTTCCGTCTCGTCGCGGGCGCGGAATTTCTTCTGCAGCGCGGTGTACATCTCACAGAAGATGCAGCGGTTCCAGGAACAGCCGTCGGTCAGGGGCAGGATGAGCGATTGGGCCTCGCTTGGCGGGCGATAGACCGGCTCGACGTAACGGATGGGGAAGATGCCGGACATATGCGTCGTCTATAACCGCGAATACTTTTCCCGCCGCCCGTGGCTCTTGTTTATGGGATATTTCCGGGCGTTCTTGTCGAGCTTGCGCCGTAGCGCCGTGTCGAGGTCGATACCGGCCTTGTCGGCGACGAGCAGCAGATAAGCCAGCACATCGGCACATTCGTCGGCCAGCGCCTCGCGGCTCGCGGGGTCATTGGGCAGGGCGTCCACCTCGGCGTCGCTTTTCCATTGCGTCAATTCCAGCACTTCGCTGGCTTCCAGGCAAAGCGATACGATCAGATGCTTGAGACCGTGGAATTGCGCCCAGTCGCGCTCGTCCCGGAACGCCAGCACGGCGCGGCCCAGACTCGCCAGCGTATCGGACATGGCAGTATTCATCCTCGATGGCCGGTTCCGGATGGTATCAGGATCGCGGAATCCGTGAATGCAGGCCGTTCGATGCCGGATTGCGGAAACGAAACGCCGAAGTCATCGACGCATGTGCCGCAACACATTGTAGACATTGCGTTCCCTTGGTAGGGGCACAAGGACTCGAACCTTGGACCTACTGATTAAGAGTCAGCTGCTCTACCAACTGAGCTATACCCCCCAAAAGAGGCGCGAACTATAAACGATGCCGGTTTACCTGACAAGAGGCTCCCGGACAAGCGCCGATAACTTGCCCACAAACCTTAAACAGCGCGGCAACCTCGCCCGCGAACAGGTAACATTGCGCCTCGCGCCGCCACGAGGCCCCGCCCGCGTCCTGTTCCGACCGTGATTTCAAACTCCGCGCCCACCCCGAAAATCCCGGCCATCACTGTTGGCCTCTACCCTTTCGATCCTTCTCTGGTCGGGGGGAATGCGCCGTCAGCCGTCTCGACCCTCTTGGCAACGATCTCCGCCCGTCCCGAGGGCGGCGTGCGCTTTGTTTTTACGCTCGAAGGGCGCATCGAGTCCCTGCGCATTCCTGAAGCGGACGTGCCAAGCACCGATCCCTTGTGGCAACACACCTGTTTCGAGGCGTTTCTTGCCGCGCCGGACAGGGAAGGCTATTGTGAATACAATTTTTCGCCCGCCGGGACGTGGGCGGCGTATCGGTTCCGGCGCTACCGCGAGTTTGCGCATACGCTCGATGAGGAAGCGCTTATCGCATCGCCTGTTATCACCACCACCACCCGCCGCAACGGAGTTTTGACGCTCGAAGCCGATATGCCGCCCGCATTCTTGCCGTCCAGCCCCATTTTGCGCGCCGGACTGGCGGCGGTACTGGAATACGGCGACGGGCATCTCGAATACCGGGCCATCCATCATCCGGCGGAGCGGCCCGATTTCCACCACGCCAGCGGCTGGGCGCTGCTGCTGGATACCCGAATGACATCGCAATGAATTCACACTTTCGCACCGGCCTCGACCGACTGCTCGCCGAACCCGACCTTGTCCGCCCGCTTGCGGGCCGCAGGGTGGCGCTGCTCGCACACCCCGCCTCGGTCACGCGCGATTTGACCCACGCGCTCGACGCGCTCGCCACGCTGCCCGATGTGAAGCTTTCCGCCGCATTCGGCCCCCAGCACGGGCTGCGCGGCGACAAGCAGGACAACATGGTCGAATCGCCGGATTATGTCGATCCGGCGCTCGGTATTCCAGTGTTCAGCCTCTACGGCGAAGTCCGCCGTCCAAGCGCGGCGATGATGGACAACTTCGACGTGCTGCTCGTCGATTTGCAGGATTTGGGCTGCCGCATCTATACCTTCATCACCACGCTGCGCTATGTGCTGGAAGAAGCGGCCCGCCACGGGAAAGCGGTCTGGATTCTCGACCGCCCCAATCCGGTCGGGCGTCCCGTGGAAGGGCTTTTGCTGCGCGAGGGATGGGAAAGTTTCGTCGGTGCGGGGCCGCTGCCGATGCGCCACGGCCTGACCCTGGGGGAACTGGCGCGCTGGTTCGCCGCCGCGCTGAAGCTCGATCTCGATTGCCGGGTCGTCGCCATGCAGGGCTGGCAGCCCGATGCCGCACCGGGCCATGGCTGGCCGCTCGTCGAGCGCGCCTGGGTGAATCCAAGCCCGAACGCGCCCAATCTTTTCATGGCCCGCACTTATGCGGGCACGGTGATGCTCGAAGGCACGACGCTTTCCGAAGGGCGCGGCACGACCCGCCCGCTGGAGCTTTTCGGCGCGCCCGCGCTCGATGCCCGCGCGCTCGCGACGGAAATGCGCGCGCTCGCTCCGCACTGGCTCGCGGGGTGTCGCCTGCGCGAATGCTGGTTCGAGCCGACTTTCCACAAGCATGCCGGTCAGCTTTGCGCGGGCCTGCAAATCCACGTCGAGACCGAGCATTACGATCATGCCGCATTCCGGCCATGGCGCTTGATGGCGCTGGCGTTCAAGGCGTTGCGGCAACTTGAACCGGCTTATCCGCTGTGGCGCGATTTCCCCTACGAATACGAGCATGACCGACTGGCGATCGATCTCATCAACGGCGGCCCGTCCCTGCGCGAGTGGGTGGACGCCGCCGCCGCCGCGCCGGAAGACCTCGATGCGCTGGCGAACGCCGACGAAAATGCCTGGCGCGAAACCCGCCGACCGTATCTGCTTTATCCCTGACGCTTTTACCCCTGACACCGCCCTGCCCTCGATCCCCCCGGAACCCCTTCCCGGAGCCACGCCGTGATGAAACACGCTCTCAAAGTCTTTGCCGGTAACGCCAGCGATGCCCTGGCCCGTGAAATTTGCCACCGCCTCGGGCTGGCGCTTTCCCGGATCGAAATCTCACGCTTTTCCAATGACAACCTCCATGTGCAGATTCTCGAAAACGTGCGCGAGCGCGATGTTTTCGTGCTGCAATCCTTCACCGCGCCGGTGAACGATCACATCATGGAATTGCTCATCATCCTCGATGCCTTGCGCAGCGCGTCGGCGCAACGCATCACGGCGGTCATTCCCTATTATTCCTACGCGCGCTCCGACAAGAAAGACAAGCCGCGCATTTCGATCACGGGCCGCCTGATGGCCGACATGCTCGTCACCGCCGGGGCCAATCGCGTGCTGACCATGGATTTGCACGCCGACCAGGTGCATGGCTTCTTCAGCGTGCCGGTTGACCATCTCACGGCCATTCCCACCATTGCCGATCATTTCCGCCAGCATTACGACTTGTCGAACATGGTCGCGGTGGCCACCGACGCGGGCGGTGCCAAGCGGGTCGGGCGCTTTTCCGAGCGGCTCGGCATCCCCATGGCGATCATCGACAAGCGCCGCATCAGCGATACGACGGTGAGTCAGGGCCAGGTGGTCGGCGATGTTCGCGGACGCGACACGGTGATTTTCGAGGATGAAATTTCCACCGCCGGAACGCTGGTGGCGACCATCAACACCTTGCGCGAAGCGGGCGCGCGCAGCATCCATGCCGGTGCAGCGCACGGCGTGCTCTGCGGCCCGGCCATCGAACGCCTGCGCGAAGCGCCGATAGATTCCATCGTCGTCGCCAACACGGTGCACATCGCGCCGGAAAAACAGGAACAGATCAGGGAAAAACTGACCGTGCTCACCATCGCCCCGCTGCTCGCATCGGCCATCGAGCGCATCCACAGCGGCGCGAGCGTGGGCGCACTGTTCGCCTGAAGAAACCCGCCGATCAAGCCATCGCCATCGAGAGCGACGCGCGGCAATCCACGGGACATGCAATGCGCGCGGGGTACACGGCCCTTCCATGGGGGTATGCCGTGCCCTTGCCTGTGCCCGAAATGTGGCCGCAGGGTACACGAGCGAGCGCATCAGATAATCAGCGATCCTCCCATGTATGCCACAAGCGCAGCACGTAGATGACGGAATCCCGAATCTCGTAGCGAATCTCGTACTTCCCGACCAGAATCCGCCGTACCTCGCGCGGCTCGAATTGGGGCAGTTGCTCGCCGATGCGCGGATTGTCCGACAGGATGGCCGGGGCTTTTGCCAGCATTTGCACGGCCCGTGCGGCGGCGTGCCCGTTTACCGCAGCCAGGAATTCATGCAAGCGCGCCAGGTCGGAAAGTGCCTTGCTGGTCCACTTCAGCGTCATCAGCGCGGCACCGGCAGCGGCTGCTCGGTGTCGAGACTGTCAGCCCACGCCTGTACGGCCTGCTGGTCGATGACGCGACCGGCGTCCACGTCGGCCAGGGCTTCCCGGGTCAGGCGGTCGCGTTCTTCCTCCTGGGAGATCCAGGCGGAAAGCGCCTGCTTCATGATCCAGCCGCGCGAGCGTTCAAGCCGCGCGGCGATCTGGTCTACCTTTTCGGCCAGCGGAAACGGCACATGTGCGGTCAATACCCTGGTTGATGGCTGTGTCATGTTCGTGTCCCTTGTCGAGATTCGACCCTGCCGAAACCGGGGCGAAAGATGTCCGTCGGATGCCGCCCTTTCGAGCGTACAGCCTGAATCGTAGTGATTAACCCTGAATCAATCAAGTAATCAATGGCGCGCCGCGCCGCCTGAAACGGTGCATTCCCCTTGTCGTTTTCCCGACAAGGCGGCCCATCTGCCTTGCCGGAAAATCCTAATCTGCTGTTTATAAACAGAAAATATTCTGGCACAGCGTTTGCTGCCAGCCGAGGGCCACTTTGAGGAGCTTTCGTGATGGATTTGCCCGTTCTTTCCGGTGCCGCGTCTTTCGGCAACGCTCGCGCCGCGGGGAGTTGTGGCGCGGCCTCCGGCGCGCTTTCGCATCTGCCCGAATCTGTCCGCGCCAGGGTGCAGGATCATCCCTGTTATTCGGAGGAGGCGCATCATCACTTTGCCCGCATGCACGTCGCCGTCGCGCCTGCCTGTAATATTCAATGCAATTACTGTAACCGCAAGTACGATTGCGCCAACGAGTCCCGCCCCGGCGTGGCGTCAGAGTTGCTCACGCCCGCCCAGGCCGTGAGGAAGGCGCTGGCGGTCGCGGCGGCGATTCCGCAAATGGCGGTGCTCGGCATCGCCGGGCCGGGCGATCCGCTGGCAAATCCCGAACGCACGTTCGAGACTTTCCGCCTGCTTTCCGAAAAAGCGCCGGACATCAAATTGTGCGTGTCGACCAACGGGCTGAACCTGCCGGAATATGTCGACAAAATCGCCCGGCACAACATCGGCCATGTAACGATCACCATCAACTGTCTCGATCCCGAAATCGGCATGCGGATATATCCGTGGATTTTCTGGCGGAACCGCCGCGTTCGCGGCAGGGAGGCCGCCGCCATCCTGATCGAACAGCAGCAAAGAGGGCTGGAGATGCTCGCCGAGCGGGACATTCTGGTGAAGGTGAATTCGGTGATGATCCCCGGCGTGAATGACGAACACTTGAAGGAAGTTTCGCGGGCGGTGAAGGCCAAGGGGGCGTTCCTGCACAACGTCATGCCCCTGATTGCCGATGCCGGGCATGGCACCTATTACGGAATCGTGGGGCAGCGTGGCCCGACGACGGCAGAATTGCAGGCGCTTCAGGATGCGTGCGCGGGCGATATGGCAATGATGCGGCATTGTCGCCAGTGTCGGGCGGATGCCGTGGGCTTGCTTGGCGAGGATCGGGGTGCGGAATTCGCGCTGGACAGGCTCGACGCCATGTTAACGGATTACGATGCCGCCATGTCCCGGCGCAAGGAAACACGCACGGCGATCATCCGGCAGATGGAGGCCGGACGGGAGAGTAAACGCGCACTCGGCGTTCCGACGGCGGAGACGGGCACCCTGCCAGCGGTCGTCGTGGGGCAGGAATCGGCGTGCCGTCCTCTCGTCGCCGCAAACTGTCGCCCGGTGCGGATGGCGGTCGCCACTACCGGGCAGGGCTTGATCAACCAGCACTTCGGCCATGCCAGGGAATTCCTGGTATATGAGGCTTCCCCTGCGGGCGTGCGTTTCATTGGTCATCGCAAGTCGGATTTGTATTGTGCGGGCACGGAGCAGTGCGGCGAAGAAGATGGGGAAGGACGTTCCGCTGCCTCCACGCTGGAACGCACGATTGCCGCCCTCTCCGGCTGCGAGGTTTTGCTCTGCGCCAAAATCGGCTATGAACCCTGGAGTCGCCTGGAAGCGGCGGGTATCCAGCCGAATGGCGAGCACGCAATGGAAGTCATCGAGGACGCCGTGCTGGCGGTGTATCGGGAAATGGCGCTGGCCGGAGAGCTTGACCCCGTCCGGCAGAAATACGCGTGAGCCTGCACGGAGGGGATCGACATGGCGCTTTCCATCACCGACGCCTGTATCAACTGTTGGGCCTGCGCCGATGTCTGTCCCAATCGGGCCATCCATGCCGACGATCCGGTGTTTGTCATCGAGCCGGAAAAATGCACCGAATGCATGGCCGAATTCCCGGAAGCCCAATGTGCGGCCATTTGTCCGGTCGAATGCGCCATTGTCGATGAACTGGGCGCGGCCCTGAATCCCCCCGGCAGCCTATGCGGGATTCCGGCCGAAAAACTGCGCGTGTCGATGGAGGCGGTCTGATGTCGGCGCGGCAAGTGCTCGCGCGTGCCCGGTATGATGAAACGGCGACGCTCGAAGCCGACGGGGGCATTTTCGCCGACCCGCGCCGCCTGCTTCAGACCAGCCTGCTCGCGCGCCCCGCCACGGCCCATGTGCGTGCCGACCCGAACCGCCCCGTGCTGGCCAGCCTGCTGGCGGGCCACCTGTGCGGAGAAGGCGTGCTGCCCGCCGATCTGGGGCTGCCCGCGACGAAACTGGAAAACCTGTGGAACACCTACTTCCCCGGCTCGCGGCCCGTTCCCCTGCCCGATCCGCCCGGGCGAGCCGTGGACATACCCGAGCGCCATGATCTGGTCGACCTGCTTCTCGCGCACCGCGCGGCATGCTTCGTCTCGGAAATCTGGCTGGCCTTCATCGTGGCGAGAGCCTGCGCGGGCAGCGACCATCTCTGGCACGATCTGGGGCTGGCGAACCGTGGCGAACTCTCCAGCCTGCTCTACAACGCCTTTCCGTCGCTCGCCCGACAAAATACCCAGGACATGAAGTGGAAGAAGTTCATCTACCGCTTCTACTGCGCCCGCGACGGCATCTATGTCTGCCCGGCCCCTTCCTGCGGCGAATGCGTCGATTATCCCCTCTGCTTCGCGCCCGAAATATGAGGCGAGCGGCCCGGACGAACGCACCAGTCCCCACTTTGTCGTTTTTCCGACATCGCCGAAACCTGCCAATGCGTCATAAACAAAAATAAAAACAATGACTTATCTCATGGCGCGGCTCTTGCTAGGCTATTGACAGCCATCAGGAGACACGCATGAACGCCAGTGAAATCCGGGCATTGCTCGACGAACCTGCCTGTCATCACAACCACAAGGAAAAATCCGGTTGCGCCCGGCCCAAACCGGGGGCGACGGCGGGCGGTTGCGCCTTCGACGGCGCGCAGATCGCGCTCCTGCCCATTGCCGACGTGGCGCACATCGTGCACGGCCCCATTGCCTGCGCGGGCAACTCCTGGGATAACCGGGGGGCGAAATCCTCCGGCGCGGCGCTTTACCGCATCGGCATGACCACCGATTTGTCGGAAACCGACATCGTGATGGGCCGCTCGGAAAAACGCCTCTTCCACGCCATCCGCCAGGCGATCGAAACCTACCGCCCCGCCGCCGTGTTCGTCTATGCCACCTGTGTGACGGCTCTGATGGGCGACGATCTGGAAGCCGTGTGCAAGGCCGCCGCCGCGCGTTGGGGCGTGCCGGTGATTCCGGTGGATGCCGCCGGGTTCTACGGCACCAAGAACCTGGGCAACCGGCTGGCGGGCGAAGCCATGTTCAAGTACGTGATCGGCACGCGCGAACCCGATCCCCCGCCCGCGCATCCGGCGGGTATCCCCACCTTCGACGTCAACCTGATCGGCGAATACAACATCGCCGGAGAATTCTGGCGGGTTGCGCCGCTGTTCGACGAACTGGGGCTGCGCATTCTCGGTTCGCTTTCCGGCGACGCCCGTTTTTGCGAAGTGCAGACCATGCACCGCGCCCGCGCCACGATGGTGGTGTGCGCCAAGGCGATGCTGAACGTGGCAAGAAAACTCCGGGAAAACCATGGCGTGCCCTTTTTCGAGGGCAGTTTCTACGGCGTGGCGGACACTTCCCGCGCCCTGCGGGATTTTGCCCGCGTCATTGGCGATGCCGGTCTCGCGGCGCGCGTCGAAACGCTGGTCGCGCGCGAAGAAGCCAAGGCAGACGCGGTGCTGCAAGCCTGGCGGGCGCGCCTCGCGGGCAAGCGGGTGCTGCTCTACACGGGCGGCGTCAAATCCTGGTCCATCGTCTCCGCCTTGCAGGATCTGGGCATGACGGTCGTCGCCACGGGCACGAAAAAATCCACCGAGGAGGACAAGGCCCGCATCCGCGAACTGATGGGCGAGGACGCGAAGATGATCGACGACGGCAGCCCGCAAAACCTGCTTGCCACCTTCCATGACCATGGCGCGGACATCCTCATCGCCGGGGGGCGCAATCTGTATACCGCCCTGAAAGCCCGCATTCCCTTCCTCGACATCAACCAGGAGCGGGAATTCGCCTATGCCGGTTACGACGGCATGCCGGAGCTGGCGCGCCAACTGGCGCTCTCCATCGAAAGCCCGGTCTGGCGGGCCGTGCGCCAGACCACGCCCTGGCGGTCGGGAATCGGCTGTCGGGAATCGGGGATCGAAAAAACCCCGCCCGGCGCAAAGACGGCGGAAATACGGAAAACCGTGAAGGCGCTGTCGGTCACCCCCCTGAAATCCAGCCAGCCGCTTGGCGCGGCGCTCGCCTTTCTCGGTCTGGCGCGGGCGGTGCCCCTGATGCACGGCTCGCAGGGCTGCACCGCCTTCGGCAAAGTGTTCTTCGTGCGCCATTTCCGCGAACCCATTCCCCTGCACACCACCGCCATCGACCAGATTTCCGCCATCATGGGGGCAGATGAAAACATCATCGAAGCCCTCCGCGTGCAGGCGGGAAAAAACCACCCAGACATCATCGGGCTGCTCACGACGGGATTATCCGAAACCCAGGGCGCGGACATCCGCCGTGCCCTCAAGGCATTCCGCGCCGCGCACCCGGCGCATGCCGACATGGCCGTGGTGCCGGTCAACACGCCGGATTTCTCGGGCTGTCTGGAAACCGGCTTCGCCCTGGGGCTGGAGGCGATCATCGACGCCCTCGTCCCGCCAAGCCGCCACGCGGGCCGTCGCCCGAAACAGGTCAACGTACTGGCCTCGTCCATGCTCACGCCGGGCGACGTGGAAGCCGTCAAGGAATGGGTGGAAGCCTTCGGCCTGCATCCCGTCGTCCTGCCCGACCTTGCCGATGCCCTGGACGGCCACCTGACCGAAGCGGAATTCTCCCCGCTCACTCTGGGTGGCACGCCGCGCGCGGAAATCGCCCGCATGGGCGAATCCGCCGCCACGCTGGTGATTGGCGCATCGCTCGACAAGGCGGCGGACATCCTGCGGCAGCGCACCGGCGTGCCCGATGTCCGTTTCGGCGGACTCTTGGGCCTTGCCGCCTGCGACGCCTTTACCGCCGAACTCGCGCGGATTTCCGGCCAGCCCGTGCCGCCGGGGCTGGAACGCCAGCGCGACCAGTTGCGGGACGCGATGGTGGATTGCCACTTCATGCTCGGCTTCGCCCGCGTCGCCATCGCCGCCGATCCCGACCTGCTCGCCATGTTTTCCCGCTTCATCGACGACATGGGCGGCGAAACGGTTGCCGCCGTCACCCCCGTTCGCGCGGAAATCCTGGCTGCACTGCCCGTGCGCGAAATCATCGTCGGCGATCTGGAAGACCTTGAGCGACGGGCAGGCGAAGCCGATGCGCAACTCCTCATCGGCAACTCGCACACCACGGAAACCGCCCGCCGCCTCTCAAGGCCGCTCCTGCACGCCGGTTTCCCCCAATACGACCTGATCGGCGGCCACGCCCGCGCCTGGATGAGCTATCGCGGCTCGCGGCAGGCCCTGTTCGACATCGCCAATCTTTTACAGGCCAATGCGAATCATGTACCCGGAATCCATCAATCCTTGTACTGGCGGGGCAGCCCCCGCGCCTTCGAGGGGGCGGCGCTTGCAACGTGTGCCGCTGCCTCCTGCTGACGGCAGGGTGCCCATGCTGAAACTTGCCTTCGCCTCCGACAACCGCGCGCGGGTCAACCTGCACTTCGGCGCGGCGACGGCCTTCGTCGTCTACGAAATCGGCCCGGACAAGGCCGCCTTGAGCGGCTTTGCGGAATTTCCCGAAGAAACCATGGACGGCAACGAAAACAAACTCGCCGCCAAGATCGAATTCCTCGCGGGCTGCGACGCCGTATTCGTCTACGCCATCGGCACCTCCGCCATCAGGCAATTGCTCGCCAGGGGCATACAGCCCATCCGCGTGGGCCAGAACGACGACATTGCCGGACTCCTGCGGGAAGTCCGTGCCGCCCTGCGGGAAGACGGCGCGGAAAGCCGCGTGCCCTGGATCGCGCGCGCGCTGGCGGCAAGGGCGAAGGCAAACGTCATCGACCGCTTCGCGCTGATGGAATCCGAAGGGTGGGAAGGCTGATGCACACGAATCTCCCCGCCCCCAACGCCGACGACATGCCGCAAGGCACGGTGCTGGCCGTCGACGACGGCAGGCTCGTGCTCGCCATCGACAACGCCTGCACGCACTGCGGGCACGGCAAGGCTTGCGGCATCGGCAAACTGGCGGCGGGGCGGCGGACGCACATCGACATCGCGCACATCGACGCCGCATCCATCGCCTGTTTACGGGCGGGCGATCGGGTCTGCCTCGCCGCGCCGGAAAACGCACTCGCCGCCCCCCTGTTGGGCTACATCCTCCCCGCCCTTGCCATGCTCGCGGGCGCGGGCATTGGGCAGGGCGCGGGCGGCGATCTCCCCGCCGTATTCGGTGCGGGCGCGGGATTCATCCTCGCACTGATGCTGACAAGATATTTCGCACGCCGCCTTCCCACGCTTGCCCGAATCGGACTGACCCCTGTTTTTCCTTCACACACGGAGCCTCGCCATGAGCACTGAAACCGCTGACCCTGTTTTTGAAACCGACTTCATCAAGGAAATGGTGCGCCAAGTGCGCGCTCTGGACACCTACGGCCAGTACAGCACCTGGTCGCCGGAAAAAATCCTCGAACCCTTCGTGCTCACCAAGGAAAAGAAAGCCGACATCCCCATCACCGGCGACCCCGGAGCCATCGTCGTCGCGCGGGTGAAATGCCTCTACAACGCCATTTCCGTGCTCATCGAAAAAGAATGCAAGCTGATGGCCGTACCGCTCGTCCACCTCACCCACGAGGGTTTTGGCCGCGCGCTGGTGACGGTCGGCAAACTGGTCGTCATCGACAAGACCCTGCGCGACGTGCACCGTTTCGGCTTCCCGAGCCTCTCCAAGATGAAGGACGAGGCCGACAAACTGCTCGCCATCGCGCTAGAGCGCATCGGCAGCTACCCGGAAGTGGCCGGGCTGTAAGAATCCTGTCATGAACGGGGAAGAACGGAAGGCGCTCGACAAGGAGGTGCGCAGGCTGAAGCGGATTGCTTCCGAATGGGCCGGGCAACTGCACGATCTGGTGGAGGATCGCCTGCCCGCCGCCTATGCGGAAATTCCCGCGATGGCGCAAGCCACTTTTGATGCCTGCAAGGCTTGGGCCGAGGCCGACGCCCGCCTGAGAGCCGCGCAAGAAGATTGAAACCTGTCAACAAAACGCAAACAAGGAGCCATGAATGTCTCACATCACCGGACTTACTTTCGGCGGCGCTGTCTGGACGCCCGAATTCGTTACCGCCATCAATCAGGAAACCTGTATCGGCTGCGGTCGCTGCTACAAAGTCTGCCCCCGCGACGTACTCGACCTGATCGAAAAAGTCACCGACGACGATGACGACGACGATGACGGCGGCGACGCTTCCGTCATGAGCCTGAAAAACCTGGGCGACTGCATCGGCTGTGGTGCCTGCAACCGCGTCTGCCCGAAGAAATGCTACAGCTATGCCCCCGCGCCCATGGCCGCGTGAGCGGATCGGTTTGCCGCACTTGCGGCGCTTTCGCTACGCCCCCGCGCCCATGGCCGCGTGAGTTCAAGGCACGCCGGTTGAATCAATCGTCATTGCGAACGAAGCAATCCAGTGTGCCGCATGGATTGCCACGGCGCTACGCGCCTCGCAATGACGCATTTCCCGCCCCGTCATTGCGAGGGCCGAAGGCCCGCGGCAATCCACACGGCGGTGACACCCCGTACTGACGAGCGGTGTTGCGGAAATCGCGGGCACATGGATTGCCCCACGGCGCTACGCGCCTCGCAATGACGAGTGTGGGCGGTATTGCATACCTCCCCAAACCTTTGTCGCAATGCCTGAAACCCTCGTCATTGCGAGCGAAGCGTGGCAATCCACAAACCGCATGGATTGCCACGGCAAATAAATCAACGGACAAGCCTATGAACAGGCACCTCCAACGCCAAAGCGCGCCGTCGCGTTTTTTCAACGGCCCATCAGGGCGCTCGAAAACCCCAACAAAAAGCGTTCGATGAGGTTTGCCGAACGCAACGCCAGATTTTTATCGCCGCATTTGGGGCAGGTGTCGAAACCGTCTCGACCTATTATCAGGCAATCGCTGTGCGGCGCGACCGTTTTAGACCAGCCACAGGTGGGGCATTCATAAGTTATCGGGCGAGGTTTGATTGGCATGTGATTTATCTCCTTGGATTCTTCTGCGATCACCGACAAGTCCCCTGCCCCACCATCTCCCCGGAACTCCACGAAATTCTATGGTTTTGCCGAAATGAGGGCAAATTTCACCCCCCCGCTTGAACGCGGCGGTCATGGGAGAAAGCGCGATACTCTGGCAGCATGCGTCACAGCATGAACAAGGAGAGGACGGTTCAAATTTTGATTTCACGGACGCTTGGGTCGCACTGTCCTTGAGCAATTGGACAGCCTGTGCCACTGGGTTCTGCTTGATCTGTTCCATGATCGTACACACAGTACCGCCTTTATTATCCCCGCGCAAGCGGAACACTGCCCAAGGAAGCTACACGCACGGCCAGTTCAAAAACGCCCGTATCCCCCTTCATTTCAGGAGCAGCTATTTTTCTTTTTCAAGCCGCCTCCTCCCCATCACGCAAAGCAACTATGCCAAGATATAAACAAATCGGGATAGTCTTTCTATATGCAGGTACTTGAAGATCAAAAGCTAGCCATGTCCCAGACAGAACCCAAAGCACAGGGCCGCCTAGTAGCGCATTAATCCCTGGATACCTTTTTATTATTTCCTGGAGAAGTTTCTTT
This sequence comes from Azoarcus sp., assembly GCA_031276015.1. Classification (GTDB taxonomy): domain Bacteria; phylum Pseudomonadota; class Gammaproteobacteria; order Burkholderiales; family Rhodocyclaceae; genus WRNU01. The sequence goes on along the minus strand of JAISNX010000097.1, from coordinate 14,434 downwards.
ACTGCTTGAGATCCAAGAATTTGAGCAATTAAGCTGACGACGATTGTCTCACTGATCCCAAGAGTAACCTCTGGCCCGAGAATTTCCGCAAGAATGGAAAGGACGGCTACCTTTCCGCGCTTCTTGATGTGTTCAAGGATGAGTTCTTGATCATGATCACCAACCCCCATCTTTTTGAAGGTAGAAGAAAGTTCTTCCGGTGTTTTACTAAGAAGCTCTTTATCTACAATGCTATTCACTAGACTCTCTAGCCTAGATTCTATTGACCTTCCACGCTTGTTTTTTATTTTAAATTTTGCACAAACATCATCAACAATTTCATGGAATTCTACGCCGCCGCCATCACCAAAGATTGCTCTTTTTAGATAAGCAATATCAGATGATCCGTAGTACTTTATTTGCTTATCCATTAGTTCAACCAGCTGTTCTCTTGACTGAACGTGATCGTCACTTGCAGCAAGTAACTCCTTCCTTCTTCTGTCGTTAGTGAAGGAGAGATAACTATCAAGAGTTTCTGATAGAAACTCAAAATCTTTTTTGGTGCATTTATTGAGAATGGCTTTCATTGCTCGTTCCTCCTTGTAGCAATCATCAATACTGACACACAAATGGCAGCGTGGACACTCAAAAACATCTTATGCCCCAAGAATTCATGGTGTTTCATGAAAGTAACTCCTCTAAAGGAAAAACGACAAGAAGCTCCGTGCCTGCGCTAGAACGAGGGCGCAAACACAGAGCTGTCCTAAATGCCGAAAGAAATCGACATCGCAAATCAGATTTCCGCCATTCCCCAACTCTCGTTTGTTTTTGCGGAAACGGGGAAATGACAAATGAAACGTCACTACGTCGGACGAGATGGCCACCCGCCCAAGGGACGATTCGCTCAGACAGGAGGGAAAAGCAGGGAAAGGAAACTTGCGCGAAATACGCTGAAAGGCGCGCGTGCGCGGCGCGTTTTACCGCAGAACCGACAGGAACGCGGATGCAATCATGCAGGTTGCAGGTTGCAGGTTGCAGGTTGCAGGTTGCAGGTTGCAGGTTGCAGGTTGCAGGTACACTATACCATAACCCCTTGATTTGTCAAGGCATTTCTTGGCGTACTGTTCGCTGGGGAACCGCATTCCGGCTTGACTTGGTGCAAGGACGCCATGATGACGATCATGGCGTAATACGTCAACCCCATCTGTAACGTACCCGCGCAATGACGCTCACAGTTTGAAATGATCGACCAGCGCGTGGAGTTTTATCGCAAGTTCCTTGATCTGCGAGGCGGTGTCGTTGAGCTTGTTGACCGAAACCGCGTTGTCGTCGGTCATTTGGGCGATGCGTTCGATGTCGCGGCCAATCTGCTGGCTGGCGGCGCTCTGCTCGGATAATGCGTCGGTGATGGTGCTGACCGAGGCCAAGGTTTCGCCGATCTTTTCCCTGACTTCGTGCATGGACGCGCCGGTGTCGTTGGCCAGGCGCGCGCCCTCGGCGACCTGGGTCTGGCTGGCGGCGGTGTTTTCCAGCGCCTCTTGCGTGCCGGTCTGGGTTGCCTCGACCATGGCGACGATTTCGTTGGTGGATTGCGCCGTGCGTTCGGCGAGTTTGCGCACTTCGTCGGCCACGACGGCAAAGCCGCGCCCGGCTTCGCCCGCACGCGCGGCTTCGATCGCCGCATTGAGCGCCAGGAGATTGGTCTGGTCGGCAATGCCCTTGATGACGCCGATGATCTTGCCGATTTCGGATGATTTTTCGGCCAGGCGCTTGATGCTTTCGGCAGTGGTTTCCGTGGCACGCATGATGGCACCCATGCCTTCCACCGAGTGCTGTACGACTTCGATGCCGTGTTCGACGGTCGCGCTGGACTCTTTCGAGTTCTTGCTCGCGTCCATGGAGGAGTCCGAAATCTGGGAGATGTTGACCGACATCTGTTCCACCGCGGCGGCAATGGCCGATGTGGACTCGTTCTGGATGTTGACGGCGGCCATGACGGTGTTGCCGCTCTCGGACATGGTTTTCGCGTAGCCCCCGAACTGCTCGGAGTTGGCGCGAATCCTGGAGATGATGTCGGCGAGGCTGACGCGCATCCGTTCCACCGAGCCGAGTATGCTGTTTTCAAATCCCGGACGGATTTCGACACGCTCGCGCAAATTGCCGCCAGCGATGCTGCCGACCGTCCGCGCCACGTCCACGGGTTCGCCGCCCAGTTCGCGCTTGATCTGGCGCGCAACGAACAGGGCCAGCACGATGCACGAACTCAGCGCAAGCAGGATGACCAGGATGTTGATGATGTTGGCGCGCGCGTTTTTCTGGTGGCTGTCTTCGTAGTCCGCCTTGGCCACGTCGAGCTGAAGCAGGATGAGTTCCCCGAGTTTCTTCAGCACCGGGTCGATGGCGAGATAAAGATCGTTGCGGGTGAATTCGGCCAATGCGTCCGAATCGTTTTCCGCGAGGATTTTCTTGAGGCGCTCGATGCCCCCGGCACTGGCCGCGCGCTGGCGCTCGATGTCATCGACCAGATTCCTTTCTTCCGGCGTCAGGGTCGTTTTGAGGAAATCCCCCCACACCGCGGCGATCCGGGTTTCCGCCTGCTGAATGCCCTGGAGTGCCGCACTCATGGCGACAGTCTTGCTGTTGGCTTTGTGCGACAGTTTGACGATTTCCTCTCCATACAGGTCGGAAACGTCTTTTATCTGGCGCAAGGGGATGACCCTGTCTTCATAAATGTCGTCCAGGGCCTTTACGGTGCTCTGCAAGCGGCTGTTTCCCGTAAAGGCGATGGCGAGCATCCCGATCAGCGCCACGACAGCGGTCAACAATATCTTGTGCGTGACTTTCATTGACTTCGACATACTCCTGCCTCGTTCGCATGCATGCCGTCATGTCATGGACGCGCTTGGTCGGCGGCAAGGCGCGGCGCGGTGTTTCCCGCCCATCGCTGCGCAATAGTAGTGGTGCGAACAGGGTTTTTATAGGAATTATTCGGCACACGCCGCGCGGAACACGCCCATGTCATGTCGACGTTCCCGTCATGACGTTCGCGCATCAGCGCCGCACACCGGATAAAGAGCACGGCGAAAGGCGGCGGCTCCGATATAATCCGGCCTTTCTCGTCCTCCTGGCCACCTTCATGGATATTTGGATACTTCTCAAGGCGCTTGTGCTTGGCATCGTCGAGGGGCTGACCGAGTTTCTGCCGATTTCTTCGACAGGCCACCTCATCATCGTCAGCGACCTGCTCGACTTCAGCAGCGAAACCAGCACGGTCTTCGAGATTGTCATCCAGCTTGCCGCCATCCTCGCGGTATGCTGGGCTTACCGCATGAAGCTCGTCGAACTGATGGTCGGCACCTTGACCAGGCCGCGCAACCGCCTTGCCTCGCGCTTCGTGCTCATGCTCACCATCGGCTTTCTGCCTTCGGCGATATTGGGCGTTTTCCTGCACTCCACCATCAAGAACGTGCTTTTCAATCCGCTCGTGGTGGCGGGTGCCCTGATCGTGGGCGGATTCATCATCCTCATCGTGGAACGTCCGCGCCGCTATCGCCCGCGCCGCGCGGGCATCGACGATATGACCGTGAGCGATGCGGTCAAGATCGGCTTCGCCCAGGCGCTGGCGATGATTCCCGGCACCTCGCGCTCGGGCGCGACGATCATCGGCGGGGTGATTTTCGGCCTGTCCCGCACGGCGGCGACCGAGTTTTCGTTTTTCCTCGCCATCCCGACCATGCTCGGCGCAACCGTCCTGGATGTCTATAAAAACTGGACCGCATTCAAGCTCGGCGATCTCCCCGTTTTCGCCGTGGGCTGTGCCGCCGCGTTCATCTCGGCCATGTGGGCGGTGCGCTTCCTGCTGCGCTTCATCGCCAGCCATACTTTCGTTTCCTTCGCGTATTACCGGATCGTCTTCGGGCTGATCGTGTTCGCCACCTGGTATTTCCATCTCGTGGAGTGGAAGTTGCCGAATTGAACGCGCGGCGATTTTTCGTTCGTATGCATCGGCAATGTTTTTCCGCCCCGTGCAAACCGACCCATCGCCCCGGCACCGAATCCATTACACTGGCACGTTTTTATTGCGATTAGCCACCGATGTTCGTCTTGTTCGAGGAAGACGGCGCTTTCAGGGCCGGAACCGTTCTCGCCGATAACGATAGCTCGCTCCAGATCGAAAACACCCACGGCAAGCGGGTGAAGGTCAAGCGGGCGAACGTCCTGCTCGAATTCCGCGAGCCGCAGCCCGCCGACCTGCTCGCCCGCGCGGGGGCCGCCGCCAGCGATCTCGACGCCGATTTCCTGTGGGAAGTGTGTGGCGAGGACGAGTTCGTGTTCTCCGATTTCGCCGCCGATTATTACGGTCACGCGCCCGACGCGGCGGAGGCTGCCACCATGCTGTTTTCGCTGCATGCCGCGCCGATGTGGTTTCACCGCAAGGGCAAGGGGCGCTATCGCAAGGCATCGGAAGACATCTTGCGCGCGGCAAAGGCCGGGATGGAGAAAAAGCGCCAGCAGGCCGAGGCCATGGAGCGGATGCGCGCCACGCTCGTGGCAGGACGCCTGCCCGCCGAATTCGAGGGCATGGTTTCGCAACTGCTCTACCGCCCCGACCGCAACCGCGTCGAGGTGAAGGCGCTGGAAGCGGCCTGTGTCGATACCGGCCTGTCGGCGGCGCGTCTGCTCCTGAAGTGCGGCGCGCTGGCGTCGAGCCACGATTTTCATTACAACCGCTTCCTGTTCGAGCACTTCCCCGAGGGTACGGATTTCCCGCCCTTCGCGCCGCCCGTGCTTCCCGTCGATCTGCCGCGCGCCGAAGTCGCCGCGTTTTCGATCGACGACGCGGCCACCACCGAAATCGACGATGCATTCTCCGTCACGCCCAAACCGGAAGGCGGCTGGCAGATCGGCATCCACATCGCCGCACCCGCGCTCGGTTTCGAGCGCGGCTCCGCGCTCGATGCCATCGCGCGGCGGCGGCTCTCCACGGTTTACATGCCGGGCAACAAAATCACCATGCTGCCCGAGGAAGCCGTCTCCGCTTTCACCCTGTCGGCGGGCGATACCCGTCCGGCGGTGTCGCTCTATCTCGATGTGCGCGCCGACCTGACCGTCATCGGCCACGAGAGCCGCATCGAACGCGTGCCGATCGCCGCCAACCTGCGCCATCACGACATCGAGCCGGTATTCAACGAAACGACCCTGGCCGAGGGCGGCCCGGATTTCCCGTGGAAAAAGGAACTCACCTTGCTGTGGGAACTTGCCTCGGTGCTCGAAGCCGGGCGCGGCAAGCCTTCGGCGCACGCCAGCCAGGTCGATTACAACTTCGCCGTCGATTGGGCGCGGCAGACACCCGACGGCCCGGGTTTCATCACCATCAGCAGCCGCCTGCGCGGCTCGCCGATGGACAAGCTCGTGGCCGAACTGATGATTTTCGCCAATGCCACCTGGGGCCGCCTGCTCGACAAGGCGGGCGTCCCCGGCCTGTACCGCGTGCAGGGCGGCGGCAAGGTGCGCATGTCGACCGTCGCCGCGCCGCACGAAGGGCTGGGGGTCGATTGCTACGCCTGGTCGAGTTCGCCGCTGCGCCGTTACGTCGACCTGGTCAACCAATGGCAGATCGTCGCCGCGCTCCGCGGCGGCGCACCGGCCTTCGAGCCGAAATCGGTCGACCTGATGGCCGCGATGCGCGACTTTGAACAAACTTATGCCGAATACAGCGAATTCCAGCGCCGCATGGAACGCTACTGGTGCATACGCTGGTTGCGGCAAAACGACGTGCGCAACGCCGAAGCCATCGTCCTGCGCGACAATCTCGTTCGCCTCGCCGACATCCCTTTCATCTTCAAAGTGCACGCGCTTCCCCCGCAGTTACCGGGGGCGACGGTCAGCCTGGCCATCACGGGCAGCGATCTGATCGACGTCGAGGCCGATGCCCGCTACCTTGCCACCCTTGCCGAACCCGATCCGGCAGCGCGGGAAGAAGCGGAATATTGAGACAAGACAAAATACAATGGAGTCGCCCGCCGCCCGTCCGCTTGCGTAGAATTCGCCCATGGCCACAAAGCACCCCTCCAAACCCAAGCTCCCCGCCCCCTTGCTCAAGGCGCTGGATTCTCCCCAGAACCGCCGCCTGCTGACGGGTTTCGGCATCTCGGTGGCGGCGCACATCGCGGTAATGCTCATTCATTTCGGCATGCCCGAACTGATGCCCATGCGTGCGCCCAGCCTCGACGTCATCCTCGTCAACGCCCGCCACGACACCGCGCCGAAAGACCCGCAAGCCTTGGCGCAGGCCAATCTCGACGGCGGCGGCAACAGCGACGAAGACGTTCGTGCCGCCTCGCCCCTGCTGCCGCAGGAAACCACGCGCGACGGCAACGACCTGGTCGACATGCAGCGGCAAAAATCCGCGCCGCAACAACAGGAACAACAAAGCGTCCTGACCCGGGAAGGTGCCCCCGTCTCCGTCGCCCAGGTGGAATCCACCCCGGACAAATCTTCCACGCCCCGGCCCGCGAGCGGTGCCGACACCGTGGACGCCACCGCCATGGCGCGCCAGCTCGAAGGCGAAATCGCCGCCAAGACAGAGGCTTACAACAAGCGCCCGCGCAAGAGGCAATTCGGCGCGCGCGCGGCGGAATACCGCTTCGCCCAATACATCGAAGCCTGGCGGCGCAAAGCCGAAAGAATCGGCGAGCTGAACTACCCCGCCGCAGCACGCGGCAAACTCTACGGGAACCTGCTGATGACGGTCGCCATCCGGAAAGACGGCAGCATCGACAGCATCGTCATCAACCGCCCTTCCCAGTACACGATACTCAACGAAGCGGCCGTGCGGATCGTCCGCATGGGCGAGCCATATGCGCCGTTTCCCCCCAACATCGCCAGCGATACCGACATTATCGAAATCAGCCGAACCTGGTCGTTTACCAACGACAAACTCACCACGAAGTAAGATACGAACGTGCCATCCTCGCAAGTTTCCATGGATCGTTATGCCGTCATTGGACATCCGGTCGAGCACAGCAAATCGCCGATCATCCACACGGCCTTTGCGCGCCAGACACGGCAGGATCTGTGCTACCAGGCGCTCCTCGCCCCGCTCGACGGCTTTTCCGACACCGTGCGGATGTTCCGCGCGGGTGGCGGTCGCGGCGTCAACGTCACGGTACCGTTCAAGCTCGAAGCCTGCGCGCTGGCGACACGCCTCACCGCGCGCGCCAAGGCCGCCGGTGCGCTCAACACCCTGACCTTCAACGGCGACATCGTCGTCGGCGACAACACCGACGGCATCGGACTCGTGCGCGACCTCGTCCTCAACCTTTCCTGCCCGCTCGCCGGGCAGCGCGTGCTGCTGCTCGGTGCCGGGGGCGCGGCGCGGGGCGTCATCCTGCCCCTGCTCCAGGTCAGACCCACCGCGCTGACCATCGCCAACCGCACCGTATCGCGGGCGCACGAACTGCGCGCGGCCTTCGCCGAGTACGCCGACCAATCCGCCCTCACCGCTGGCGGCTTCGAGGATCTCGAAGGTTGGGAGTTCGACGTCGTCATCAATGCCACCTCCGCCAGCCTGGAAAACGAAGCCCCGCCCCTGCCCGACAAAATCTTCGCGCCCGGCGCGCTCGCCTACGACATGATGTACGGCATGGGCGACACCCCCTTCCTGGCGGCGGCGCGGGCGATGGGCGTCACGCGGCTTGCCGACGGCCTCGGCATGCTGGTCGAACAAGCGGCGGAGAGCTTCGCCCTTTGGCGCGGCGTGAGGCCGAAGAGCGCCCCGGTACTCTCCAAACTGCGCCGCAAACTGGCCACCCCCGCTTGAAAAAACGCCTTCTGCGCTGGCTCTGGCGCGGTCTGTACCTGTCGCTGGCGCTCCTGCTCGGCATACAACTGTGGTTTTTCGCCCATATCCTCTGGTGGCGCGATGCCGACCCCGGCAACACCCGCTTCATGCGCCTGGCCCTGGCCGAACTGCGGCTGAAAAACCCGGACGCGAAACTGGCGCACACCTGGATGGCCTACGAGCGGATTTCCATCCACCTCAAGCGCGCCGTGATCGCCGCCGAGGACAGCCGTTTCCTGACGCACGACGGTTTCGACTGGGACGGCATCCAGCATGCGCTGGAAAAAAACCTCGCCCGTGGCCGTGCCCGCGCGGGCGGCTCGACGATCACGCAACAACTGGCGAAGAACCTGTTCCTGTCCCCGAGCCGCAGCTACCTGCGCAAGGCCCAGGAAGCGGTCATCGCCATGATGATCGAAGCCCTGTGGAGCAAGCGCCGCATCCTGGAGGTCTATCTCAACATTGCGCAATGGGGCGAAGGCGTTTTCGGCGCGGAAGCGGCGGCCCGGCGCTATTACGGCCTCTCCGCCGCCCGCCTCGGCCCGGCGGAAAGCGCCCACCTCGCCGTCATGCTGCCCAGCCCCCGCCGTTACGAACGCAACTTCGGCCCGACGCAAAAAGCGCGTGCACGGCGCATTCTTCTGTACATGAAGGATGCGTCCGTGCCCTGATCCATCGGCCATGGTCGAACGAAATTCATCGCCAGACCAACCACTGGCACCGCCCAGGGCAATCGCACGAAAGCCCTGCCGTCCTCCAATACCGTCATTGCGAGGGCCGAAGGCCCGTGGCAATCCATCGGGAGCACCAACCGTGCCGCCCCCACCATGGATTGCCACGGCGCTCGCGCGCCTCGCAATGACGAAGGTTTTGGCACCACCCCCCGCAGGGCATTCGTGTGATTGCCCTGCCTGCAAGGCAGCAGGCAAACCGGGGGAATGGTAAGCTTGCCGCGCCGCAAATCCGTCCCGTTCAACCTCCAGCCGATTCGACTTTCATGGCCCAACAGCGCATCCTCACTGGCATCACCCCTTCCGGCACGCCCCACCTCGGCAATTATGCGGGCGCGATCCGCCCGGCGGTCGAGGCCAGTCGGCAGACCGATGTCGAAAGTTTCTATTTCCTCTCCGACTATCACGCCCTCATCAAGACCGGCAGCCCGGAACGTATACGGCGCTCCACGCTGGAGATTGCCGCCACCTGGCTTGCCGCGGGCCTGCGCCCCGAGCGGGTATGGTTTTACCGCCAGTCCGATATTCCGGAAATCCCCGAACTCACCTGGCTGCTGACCTGCGTCACGGGCAAGGGACTGCTCAACCGCGCCCATGCCTACAAGGCCGCCGTGGACAAGAACGCGCTCGACGGTGCCGACCCCGACGCCGGGGTGACGATGGGCCTGTTCATGTATCCGCTGCTGATGGCCGCCGATATTCTGATGTTCAACGCCCACAAGGTGCCGGTGGGGCGCGACCAGGTGCAGCATCTGGAGATGGCGCGCGACATCGCCGCCAGTTTCAACCACCGCCATGGCGAACATTTCGTGCTGCCCGAAGCCGCCGTCGACGAAGCGGTCGCCACCCTGCCGGGGCTGGACGGGCGCAAGATGAGCAAGAGCTACGACAACACGATTCCCCTGTTCGCCCCGGCGGCGGAACTGAAAAAGCTGGTTTTCGGCATCGTTACCGATTCCAGGGCACCCGGCGAGCCGAAGGAAACCGAAGGCTCGCCCCTGTTCCAGATCTACCAGGCATTCGCCACGCCCGACGAAACCGAGGCGATGCGCGCCCGCTTCAGGGAAGGCATTGCCTGGGGCGAGGCCAAGGAAATCCTGTTCGACAAGCTGGACGCGGTCATCGCGCCGATGCGCGCGCGTTACGAGGAACTGATCGCCGAGCCGGAACGCATCGAACAGGTGCTGAAAAGCGGCGCGGAACGTCTGCGCGCCAAATATGCGATGCCCTTCATCGCCAAATTGCGCGAGGCGGTCGGCCTGCGGCGGCTCGACCGGACACTGGCGGAGACGGCACAGGCGCGCCCGAAAACACGCAAGCCGCAATTCAGGCAATACCGCGAGGCCGACGGCCTGTTCTATTTCAAGTTCGTCGACGGCGATGGCCGCGTACTTTTGCAAGGCCGGGGTTTCGCTTCGCCGCGCGAGGCCGGGCAGGCGGTTGCCGACATCAAAAACGGCGCGGATTTCGCGCAATGGGCCGATCCTGCCGAAGACGTATCGCGCGACGCTATCGCGCGGGCACTCGATGCGCTGCGCGCCGAATGACGGTGCCGTCCGAACGCGCCGCAGCATGACCGCCGCCCCCGTCCTTCCCGAACAGCGCGACGCCGACCTGACGGCGCTCAACACGTTCGGCCTGCCCGCGCGGGCAAGGCGGCTGTTGCGCCTGAAATCGGCGGACGAAGTGCGCGCCTTCATCGCCGCCCGCCGCGACGACGATGCGCCCTGCCTCGTGCTTGGCGGCGGCAGCAATCTGGTCTTGCGCGGCGAACCGCTCCCCTGCGTGCTCAAGGTGGAAATCGGCGGACGCCGCAAGCTCGGTGAAGAGGACGATGCGATCATCGTCGAAGCCGGGGCGGGCGAGAACTGGCACGACTTCGTGCGCTGGACGCTCGCCGAAGGCTGGCCGGGGCTGGAAAATCTCTCGCTCATTCCGGGCACCGTGGGCGCGGCCCCCATTCAGAATATTGGGGCCTACGGGCTGGAGATGGCCGAACGCTTCGATTCGCTCGACGCCATCGACCTCCTGAATGGCGAAACGCGCCGGTTCGATGTCGCCGCCTGCCGCTTCGGCTATCGGGAAAGTTTCTTCAAGCAACAGCCGGGGCGCTGGCTGGTCGCGGCGGTGCGTTTCCGACTGCCGCGCCGCTGGCAGCCACTGACCGCCTACGGCGACATCGGGCGCGAACTGGCCGCGCGCGACATCGCCTCGCCGACACCCTGCCAGATCTCGGACGCCGTCATTGCCCTGCGTCGCCGCAAGCTCCCCGACCCGTCCGGGCTGGGCAGCGCGGGCAGTTTCTTCAAGAACCCCGTCGTCGATGCCCGGCAATGCGCGGCCCTGCTCGCGGCGCATCCCGCGCTGCCGCACTATCCGCAGCCCGATGGCCGCGAAAAACTCGCCGCGGGCTGGATGATCGAACAATGCGGCTGGAAAGGCCGCCGCCTCGGCCCCGTCGGCTGCCATGCCGGGCAGGCGCTGGTGCTGGTCAACCACGGCGGCGCATCCGGCGCGGACGTACTGCGGCTGGCCGCGCGCATCCAAAACGATGTCGCAGCGCGTTTCGGCGTCGCGCTGGAAATCGAACCCATCGTGATCTGAGGCGGAACATGGCCACCTATGCGATAGGCGATCTCCAAGGCTGCTACAGCGCATTCCGCCAACTGCTCGACCTGTGCGCCTTCGACCCCGCGCGCGACCGCCTGTGGCTGGTGGGCGATCTGGTCAACCGCGGGCCGGAATCGCTGGAAGTGCTGCGTTTCGTCTCCGGCCTCGGCGCGGCGGCCACCGTCGTACTCGGCAATCACGACCTCTACCTCCTGATGCTGCGGGCCGGGCTGAAACGCCGCACCGAAGACGACACCCTTGCGCCCGTGCTTGCCGCGCCCGATTGCGACGAACTGCTGAACTGGCTCGCCAGCCGCCCCCTGCTCCACATCGAAGGGCAATACGTGCTGCTGCATGCCGGGCTGCTGCCGCAATGGACAGTCCCCAAGGCGCAGGCGCTCGCCACCGAAGTCGAAGACGCCCTGACCGGCAAAGAGGCGAAGAAGTTTCTCCTGCACCTGATCGGCAGCCGTCCCGACCACTGGGAAAACAACCTCAAGGGATGGGGGCGTCTCCGGGTCATCGTCAACGCCTTCACGCGGATGCGCTTCTGCACGGGCGACGGTCGCATGGTCATGCGCGCCAAAGGCCCGCCCGCCAAGGCACCGGAAGGCACATTGCCCTGGTTCGCGCTCCCCGGCCGGGCCAGCCGCAGCCACACCATCGTTTGCGGCCACTGGTCGGCGCTCGGCTTCTACCGCGAAGAAGGGCTGATCGCGCTCGACTCGGGCTACGTCTGGGGCGGGCAACTCACCGCCCTGCGGCTTGAAGACGGCGAAGTTTTCCAGATACAAGCCTGAAAAGCCCGCGACACCGCCCAAGCGACATCGGAAATCGGAGACGAAATGTGCACCGCCGACCCGCGCCGCCACGGCATCGGCGTGCGGCAGATATACCGCATCGTCCGGCGGTAAAACCAACGCACCTCATCGACCGTGCGCGGCGCGCGCCCTGGAACCCAGTCCCTCCGAAACCATGGAAAGAACCAGCGCATTGAGCGACACCCCTTCCGACCGCGCCCGTTCCACCAATCTGGCATGGATGGACCTGGGGAGTCGCGTCACGAATCTGCCGGAAGCGGTCGGCGCTTCAAACCGGGTCGGCGAAAACGTCGGCGCGGGAATCTCGCGCCCCATGTCCGCGAGCGCCGACACCACGGCGGCAAACGCATCGCGGCCATGGGCCAGCGCCTCTTCCTCCGTTTCACCATCCGCCATACAGCCGGGCAAATCGGGGATCGTCAGCAAAAACCCGCCCCCGTCCTCCGGCGACAGCGGGCTGATGATATGGGTGTATGCCTCGAATGGGACGGGAGGGGAGATACGTTCAACCGTTTTTTCCATTTTCGATTTCCTTTGCCCTGTCGCACAGGGCAACGAATTGCCGGATATACACCGGCTTGATGGGGCGGTGCGCGGGAACGCAGACGACATCCGGCAAGCCGGGATGCGAAAACACATGGTGACTGCCGCCATCGTTGCGCATCTCCATCCCCAACCGGGCGGCCAGCGTCCGCAACTGCGCAATCTGCCAGTCCCGCGGATTCTGGCGCATGGCCTGGAGCAGTTTCCTTGCGGTATTCATGGCACGGATAGTATCGCATACGGCACTACCAGCGCGAAGAAAGGCTGATCGCGCACGATTCGGGCTACGTCCAGGGCGGGCAACTCACCGCCCTGCGGCTTGAAGACGGCGAAGTTTTCCAGATACAAGCCTGAAAGCAGGGGCACGGCGTGCTGTGCCCCTGCCCGCACCCGCCGCATCCCCCGCAATGACGGGGGTAATGGTGGCCTTATCGCCATGGATAAGGAATCCGCGCCGTCAGTGCCACAACCAAGTGCGCGTGCTGATTACCTCTTTCCACGCCTTGCCCGCCTCTCCCAAAGCCTCCCGCGAAGCAGGCAAATCCACATAACCCGGCCACGGAACGATGTCTCCTGTCCCATCCGTTTTTTCGTAGTACGCGAAATTCTCCATCGCCTGATAGCACACCCAGGAGAGCGGAACGGGACTGCCGCGAAAAACCGACTTTGTTTCCCGTTCGCAGCGCATGCAATCTGCCAGCGCCGATAAAGTCCGCGCCGTCGGCGTCCCCGCGGCAGACTTTACCGCGTCGACGAGCGCGGCGTTATTTGAGTAGAACACGCCTTCCGGCCTTTGGACGAATTCCCCCTCGACAGCCGCGAGTGCATCCCTGATGCCCGACGTCTGGCAGGCGGTTGTGCTGAACAGGCAAACCAAGGCAGCCAACCACGGCAGCAAAACGCTTTTCATCACCTGTTCCTCAATTCACGCTGATATGAATGTGGTCGTGATGCCCCGCAACAGCGTGAGGCTGGCCGAGCTTCTTCTTGAAGAACGGCCCGAAATTCTCGCGCCTCCCGCCCCACTGCTCCCACCTCGTCTGCAGGGCCTGCACGATTGCGGTGGTTTCCGGATTAATGCCATAACCCTGGACGCACAGAACGCCATTGAAACGCGACAGATCCACGCCCTTCTGCATCATGTGGCGGCTGGGCAGGGCATGGGAGTCGAACGCGGAGCGGATGTAGATATTGCGTAGCGTGTAGCCGACAACAACATCCGGGACAATCAGGAAATTCAGCCCGTCGATAAGCTCCGGTTTCACATCCCGGTTTACGTCGGCGTGGAATTCCAGTTCAACGCCATTGATGTTGTACGGAATGGTTGGCATGGCAATATTCTCTTGGTGAAAGTGGATGTCGTGAGAAATTCATGAACCCGCATTCTACCCACTACCCGTCATTGCGAGGCGCGCAGCGCCGTGGCAATCCATGCGGCCTGTGGATTGCCACGGGCCTTCGGCCCTCGCAATGACGGGTATGAAGCACGGCGTCAAATCGCGCATGGCATCCCCCGCCCGGCCTTCGGCCCTCGCAATGACAGGTATGAAGCACGTTGCAATGCCCCAAACCCTCGTCATTGCGAGGAGCGAAGCGACGTGGCAATCCATGCGGCGGTTCAATTTCCTGGATCGCCGATACAATCTGAACCGCCTTCTGCGAAGTTTTCCAGATACAAGCCTGAAAAGCCCGCGACACCGCCAAGATAACCATAGCTGGAAAAAGTGTTATGGCGGGCTTGCCAGCCACCGGGCAAATGTATAGACTCGCGGAAAATTTCACGCACATTGTGGTTCCCACGTAGTGCTTTCCCCAAACAGAGGACGCAGAGAATGACACGCATCTTGCGGTCGGTCGGTCGGTCTTGCTGACCTGAATGCCCGGCAGGCGCACAGTCTGCCATCCTC
>JAISNX010000084.1 GCA_031276015.1 Azoarcus sp. | reverse complement strand
GTCCAGGTCAAAGTAGATAACAGCCTGGAAGTTAACACAGCTTGACAATAGCCTATCAACCTTTTACTGAAAATTACTTTGGAATTGCGGGGAAACCTTAGCAATGACGAGGTGGGGGGGATGGCTGCGGGGTTGCGGGCTTTGCGATGGCGGTTCATGTCGTCATTGCGAGGCGCGAAGCGACGTGGCAATCCATGCCGCCTGCTGGATTGCTTCGCCCGCGCTTGCAACGACAATGGCAACCAGGACATCCACATGTGAATCCGTCACGACCGAATCAATAAATGTCGTGCCCTCTCCCACGTCGTGACGCAAGGAGCAGGCTGCAATAGCGGCAAAAGAATACCCTGCCCGGTGGCAGGGATTTTTTTGCGCGTTTCCGGATGGCGGCGGCTTGCCCCCCGGATTGAAAGCAGGCTTCGGGAGGTGCGTGATGCGGGCAATGTTTCGTGCGTCCGACGGCGGCGATGGCGATGGATTTTTCCTGTGTGCGAATCGACGGCAAGGGCATTCGTGGGGACGGCGGGCGATGGCGCTGCTGTGCACGCTGGGGTTGCTGTGGCCGCTCGGCGCGGCGGCGGAGCTGACGATTAGCACGGCCAGCCTCAACAATCTGGACGCCAATGGCAGGGTGGAAGAAGCTACCTTGCTCATGAATCCCAATGCGCTAGGCTTATATCTTCTTCCCTTGTTTCGCCTTAGCGTGGCGTTTCATGCCGATAGCGAGTCGAGTTATGACAAAAGGTATTGGAATTTCACTCGTGTGACTTTTACAAACAATACCCCCCCGGGGAAATCCGTTAGCATTTGCACGAATTCTTATCCCGATTTTTCTACAGGTGCCAACAAGGATGATGGATCGGATAGCTTCAATTTATTCGCTGTTTTTGGATCGGAGGAGCGCAAAGTGCTGGAATCACTACCGGCGGGCGATTACAAACTTTCTATCCAGGCTTTTTATACGGAGGACAATTGCAAGAATTCCAGCCCGATAGTCAGCGACCCCACCGAAGTCAGTGGCATCCTGGTATGGAAACCTCTTCAGGAAGTCATTTCCGCCACGGTCAATAACGGTGCTTTCGCCTATCTGAAACCGGGCGAAAAGTTCGACCTGCATTTCACCCTGAAAAACAACCGGGGTGGTTCCGATATTCATGCGGGCGTTGATAGAATCGAATGGCTGATTGCCAACCAGCCGCCCACGCCAACCTCCGAGAACCATGCGCCGGGGATGACGTGCGCGGAACCTTCCCCGAGGGCTGTCGACTTTGCCAGAACCTATTCCTCGGCGCTGCTGAAAACCGCGAGCACCGCCGCCGCCGTGCCGACAAATATGTCTTTCGGCACCTACAATCTGTATCTGCGGGTGTTCGAGTACGCTACAAGCAACTGCTCGACGAGCTACGCCATTTCGCCGGTATTCGTGCTGGAGAACGCCATCAGGGTGGTGCCGGGTGTGTATTACATCCAACTGAAGCCTGACCGTCCGAAGCCGCAGCCGCCACTCACGGTGGGCAAAAGTCCTGTCCGCATAAGCTGGGAGGTGAAGTTTTCCTACGGGGTCACGGGCGTTGACGCGAGCGATTTCAGCCTGTTCACGCCCGGCCTCTCCAAGTCCGCAAGTATCGTGGATGTATCGGGGTCAAGTGGCGGGGATACCTATGTCGTCACGGCGGAGATTCCGGCAGGCAGCATCGAGCCGGATCAACTGGCCAGCGTGCGACTGGATTTCGTCGACAACGACAGCGTTCAGACGAAGGATCAGCCAAACCAAAAGGTCGGCGGGCCGGGGATAGGCAACGGCAATGCCACCGGCGAAACGCAGTTGCTGGAAGGGACGATCTGCGCCGCGGCCAATGTGATCTGGTGCGATGATTTCGAGCGCAGCACGCAGGGGGGCAAGCACGAAAATCTGGTCGGCAACGGGTGGGTGGCGTCGACCGGCGGAAGTTGCTCGAATGTGCCGACGGGAAGCAGTCACCAGCCCGATGCGGGGGGCTGCGCGGGGATAGACAGCGACATCAAGCCCTATCAAAACTATGCCAACCCGCGCGCCAACAAGAGTCGGAGCATGTTCAACCGCTGGTCGGCGCATACGGTGACGAGCGAGGTGATCGACCTTTCCAACTTGCCTGCCGGATCGGAGGTGGAATACAGCTATTGGTTGCGGCGCGGCGATAATGTGTTTGCCGAAGTTCCGGAATTCAACACCGATTACTTCAAGGCTGAATACCTTGATAACACCAGCACCTGGCAACTACTGGCGGTGCATCGCAGCACGGGCGGTGACGCGGTGCTCGGTGGCGCGGTGGCAGGCGAGGTGATGCGCCTCGTCTTCCAGTTGCCTCGCGCGGCATTGTGGAACGGCTTCCGCCTGCGTTTCACGCAGAATCGCGGCGACGGCTCATCAGGCACGCACGGCAGTAACAACGTCAACGGCTATGACTACTGGTTTGTCGACGACGTGGTGCTGCGCCGGGTCGAGATGCCGCGCTATTCGGGGGGCTTTTGCGACAACTTCGAGGCACCGGAGGCCAGCCGCAAACAATGGTCGTTCAGCTACGAAGATGTCGGCACAGGTGCCACTCCCCCCACTGGTAACGACCCATCCGTCGATACGAGTTTCCGTGCCGGCGACGCGGGCATTACCGGCGATGTCTACCCGAGCAGCGGCTCCCCAACGCACTCCATGTTCCTGCGCTGGAGCTACATCGTCGCTTCCTCCCTGCGCATCGACACCAGCGCCATGAGCAGCGGCGTTCCCGTCAGCTACATCATGCAGCGCGGGCTGAAACCAATACCCAAAACCATCAACGGCTCGAATTTGAGTCTCCTTACATGCAATTTCAGCACTGCGCAACCCGGCAACGGTTTCGCTTCCGAATACTTCGGTGCCGACAACAACTGGCACCGTCTCGATTACGTCGACGGCATCGGGGGAAGCGATAACTGCGGCGAGCAACTTCCCTATACAAAAACCATCACCGACTCCAACGCGCAGCATAAAAATTTCCGCCTGCGCTTTCGGCAGATTTCCAAAGGCGCATCAGGAGAGGGCCAGACCCTGATCTACAACTACGACTACTGGCTGGTCGACAACGTATGCATCGGCAGGACGCTGACCCAAGGTCTTCCCAAGTCCGACCTGGAACTGACAAAAACACGGAAAACCGGAGAAAAACTGCTGCCGGGCAGCGTCGTCACCTATGTGCTGCAAGCGACCAACAAAGGCCCCGATCCGATGCGGGGGAATTTGCAGATCGTGGATACCCTGCCCGCTGGCATGAGCTTCCACACCTTCCGGGGCGAGGACTGGTTCTGCGAGGTGGCGGAGCAGGTAGCGACGTGCGCCTGGAGCGGCGAACTGGCCAAGGACCAAAAAGCGCCGGATTTGTACATTTATGCGGTGGTGGCGGAGACGGCGAACGGCGTCCTGATGAACAAGGCGACGCTTTCCTCCGGTGCGGTGCTGGATGAGACGCCGGGCAACAACGACGCCACGGATACGGGAGAGGTTGAAACGATATTTTTCCTTTTCACCAAGGGGGAATGCAAGGTCGGCTCGCTGGTCGGCGGCGTGGATTCGGCTGCGGCGTGCAGCCGCTACGATTTCGGCGGACTGGCAGGCGAACTCAAGAGTGGCATCCATCTTACGCATATGGATGCCACGGGGAAGCGCGC
Organism: Azoarcus sp.; assembly: GCA_031276015.1. Classification (GTDB taxonomy): domain Bacteria; phylum Pseudomonadota; class Gammaproteobacteria; order Burkholderiales; family Rhodocyclaceae; genus WRNU01. Next base: position 11,909 of record JAISNX010000084.1, on the reverse strand, counting down.
CAGCGCGCTTTCCGACAGCGAAGACACGTCGATGAGGATGGAATTCGCACTGCACTGCCTCGACCCGGCGCAAGCGCCGCCAGCGCCGGTGCAGGCCATTTTTGGCGCGGAGGCGGCGCAATTGCTGACCCTGGCTACTTGCGCCGGAAAAGGCGCGTCGTCGATGAACTGGAGCACGGTGCTGAACGTGACGCTCGAAAAAGGAAAGGCGACGGTGAGCGGCTCCTACGGCTTCCGTTATGGGGACGTTGGCATGCTGGAACTGCACGCGCGCGCCGATGGGGACAATACCAAACAGGGCGACAGCGGCGCTTTCGTGCAAAGGCCCGCCGCGCTGGTGTTGAAGGATGTGGTGTGCGCGGACGACACGCTCAATCCGGGCGCGGCAGAAGCGAATGGCGCGTCTTTCTGCCGGGCCGGGCAGCCGTTCGGGTTGACGGTGGAGGCGCAATCCGTCGATGGCAGCCCGACGCCGAATTTTGGCCGGGAAGATGCGCCCAAAGGCATATTCCTGGAAAAATCCCTGGTGCTGCCGCAGAACGGCCACAACCCCGACCTCGGCCTGCGTGGCCTGGGCGATTTCACGAACGGCGTGGCCACGACCACGGAACAATCCTGGGCGGAAGTCGGCATCATCGCCATTACCCCACGCTTGGGCGACACCGGGGACGGCGGCATGGTATTGAGCGATCGATACCTGGGCGCGGGCGATGTGCCGCCGGAGGGATTGCAGTCCGTGACCATCGGGCGCTTCTACCCCGGTCATTTCCAGACCCTCGTCGGCAGCGAGGGCCGCATGGAATGCCCGTCCGGCATGAGTTGCCCGGAAGGCGGATTTTTCTATACCGGCCAGCCTTTCGCGTTGTCGGTGAAAGCCTGCCTCCATGGCGACGAGGGCTGCGTCGGGCAATTGGAAAACTATTCCCGCGATTTCGCGGCGACGGTCAATCTGAGTGCCTGGGGCGCGCGCGGCGCGAATGAGGCGGATCGAAAAAACCCACCCCCTGGCAAGGGCGGATACCTGCAACGTGTGGGACTCGATTTGAAAGATACGACCATTACGCGCACAGAATTCGACGGCGGACGCTTCACCGACCAATTCACATACGAGCACGACACTGCCAACCGGGCACAGCCTGTTGCCCCCTTCGACGTCTACATCCGCGCCGAGGAAGACGGACGCGACGGCGTAAGTTCCCGGTTCAGCGCTACGCCGAACAGCTCGCCGGAAGGCGGCCTCAAGCTCGCGCGCGGACGCCTGCAACTATCCAACAGCTTCGGCCCGGCGAAAAACGCCCTGACGATTCCCGTTCAGGTGCAATTCTGGTTTTGCCTCGGGGACGGTCAATGCGACTGGACGGCGAGCGCGACGGACACGACCCGGATCGAACCGGCTTCTGCCCTGGAGGACGCGGGCAAACGGGCCGCGCTCTCGGTTTCCCTGCATCCGGTGCAGGGCATCGACACCGACACCATGCCGGAGGTCGAGCGCCTCGAACTTTCCGGCGGCACGGGCCGGATCGTCCTGCTGCCGAAGGGCGGCACGGGAAGCCTCAACGTCGGCATCAATCTTGGTTATAGCGCCGAGGACAATGCCTGCGACCACACAGCGGGCGGGCGAGAGGGCGCAGCGGCGAACCTTCCCTGGCTGCGTGCCTGGAACGGCACTTGCGCGCAGGCGCAAACCGGCGAGGCCGACCCCTCCGCGCGCGCCACCTTCGGCACCTATTCCGGCGAAAGACGGCGATCCGTGCATAGCAGGGAGTTGTATTGATTCGAGGAAGTTCTGGCTGAGCGTCATTGCGAGCGAAGCGTGGCAATCCAGTGCAGCGTATGGATTGCCACGGCGCTTCGCGCCTCGCAATAACGATCAATCATTTGCCGCCCGGCACGTAAATCTGGTCGAAGATTCCGCCGTCGGAGAAGTGCGTTTTCTGCGCCTTTTGCCAGCCGCCGAATGCGCCGTCGATGGTAATCAGGTCGAGCTTGGGAAAGCGGGCCAGATCCGCCGGATCGGCATGTTCCGGATGGCGCGGACGGTAGTAGTGCTTCGCCGCGAGTTTCTGGCCGATGGGCGAATACAGGTATTCGAGATAGGCTTTCGCCAGTTTTTCGGTGCCGTGCTTCTTCGCCACACCTTCGACGATGGCCACCGGCGGCTCGGCGAGGATGGAGAGCGAGGGAACGACGATCTCGAATTTGTCCGGCCCCAGTTCGTTGATCGACAGCAGGGCTTCGTTCTCCCACGCCAGCAGCACGTCGCCAATGCCACGCTGGACAAAGGTGTTGGTGGAGCCGCGCGCGCCGGAGTCCAGCACCGGCACTTTGGCGAGTATCTTGCTGACGAATTCCCGCGCCTTGGCGTCGCTGTTGCCGTTCTTCTTCAGCGCGTAGGCCCAGGCGGCCAGGTAGTTCCAGCGCGCGCCGCCCGAGGTCTTGGGGTTCGGGGTGATGATCTCCACGCCCGGCTTGACGAGATCGTCCCAGTCCTTGATGTTCTTGGGGTTGCCCTTCCTCACCAGGAAGACGATGGTGGAGGTGTAAGGCGCGCTGTTGTCGGCGAATTTCTTCTGCCAGTCTTTCGGCAGCTTGCCGGTCAGTTCGCCGATTTCGTCGATGTCGTAAGCCAGCGCCAGCGTCACCACATCGGCCTCCAGCCCGTCGATCACCGCGCGCGCCTGTTTGCCCGCGCCGCCATGGGATTGCTTGAGGGTGACAGTCTCGCCCGTGGTTTTCTTCCAGTGCGCGGCAAATTCGGCGTTGAACGCCTGGTAGAACTCGCGCGTCGGGTCGTAGGAGACATTGAGCAGGGTCTGGTCCGCCCAGGCACCCAATGAGGATAGCGACAGCGCCGCCGCCGCGACGCCCGTCAGCAAGGCACGGGAAAGTGTGGATCGTTTCATGGCTTTCATTCTCTTGCGGGTTGAAAAGAAATGACACTCTACCGGGATTGTCAGCAGAAATAAGAATAAAAAGCGAATTGTTTATTTCTTGGGAACATAATGACACCTCTTCCGGTAGCGAAAAGAGGTCATGCCCTTTCGGATCGCTCACGTATCCGGCGTTTTCGGCCGGATCAATGCGCTAGAATCGACCGTCCATTCCAGATGTCACCGTCACCAATATGAGCTTTCCCTCTTTCTCGCGCCCACGCCGCCGCGGTATCTACATCCTGCCCAATCTTTTCACTACCGCCGCGCTGTTCTGTGGGTACTTCGCCATCGTGCAGGCGATGAACCATCGCTACGAGGTGGCCGCCATCGCCATTTTCGTCGCCATGGTGTTCGATGGCCTGGACGGGCGCATCGCCCGCCTGACCAATACGCAAAGCGAATTCGGCGCGCAATACGATTCGCTCTCCGACATGGTCTGTTTCGGCGCGGCCCCGGCCCTGGTGGTCTATGAGTGGGCGCTCATGAGCCTGGGCAAGGTCGGCTGGATCGTCTCTTTTGTTTACTGCGCGGGCGCGGCATTGCGGCTGGCCCGGTTCAATACCAATATCGACATCGTCGACAAGCGGTTCTTCCAGGGTCTGCCAAGCCCCGCCGCCGCCGCGCTGATTGCCGGCACGGTGTGGCTGACCATCGACAATGAACTCACTTCGCCCGACGATATGGTCTGGCTGCGTTGGGTGGCGTGCCTGGTCACGTTCTTCGCGGGCATTTCCATGGTCAGCAATGTGCCGTACTGGAGCGGCAAGAGCATCAACCTGCGAAAGAGCGTGCCGTTCATCGTCGTTATCGCGCTGGTGCTGGCCTTTGCCCTGGGCGCGTTCTATCCGCCGGGCACGTTCTTCGGACTTTTCGTTGCGTATGCCTTGTCCGGTTATCTTTACGCCGCTTGGTGCTGGTGGCGGCAACGGCAGGCCAAACTCGCGGCGCGGGAGCAGGCCGAAGCGTCCGACGCGAAGCCGGATGCCGAAGTCACGGATGCGGAAGCAGATGATGCGCCGGAGAATGACGAGGCGGACGACGAGCCGGGCGAAGAGGATGACGAGGCGGTTTCCGGAGATGGCAGCGATGCCCCGGAGGACGGTGATTCCGGGGAGTCCGCGCCGTCCCAACGCGAAGGAAACGTCGATTAGAGCAGATCAACAAATTGAAGCCCAAAGAGAACTGCCGTCATTGCGAGGCCCGAAGGGCCGTGGCAATCCAGTAAGCCGCATGGATTGCCGCGCCGCTTCGCTCCTCGCAATGACGGCAAGCATGAATGCCTTCCGGGTCTCTCAGTGTAAGGCGGAATATATCTGCTCGGCAAGCTTGCGGTTGACGCCCGCGACGCGGCAGAGGTCTTCGGCGGTGGCGGCGCGCACGCCGTCCAGGCCGCCGAAGGCGGCCAGCAGGGCGCGGCGGCGGGCGGGGCCGATGCCGGGAACATCCTCCAGTCTGGAACGGGTTCTCGCCTTGCCACGGCGGGCACGGTGCCCGGCAATGGCGAAACGGTGCGCTTCGTCGCGGATTTCGATCACCAGTTGCAGGGCCGGCGACTGGCCGCCAAGGGCCATGCCTTCGCTGCCATCGGAAAAAACCAGGGTTTCCAGCCCCGCCTTGCGACCTTCTCCCTTGGCGACGCCGACCATGTTGACATCCTTGAGACCCACCTCGGCAAGAGTGGCCGCCGCCGCACTCACTTGGCCGCGCCCGCCGTCGATCAGGATGAGATCGGGACAGACGCCCTCCCCCGCCGCGACCTTGCCGTAGCGCCGCTCCAGCACCTGGCGCATGGCGGCGAAGTCGTCCCCCGGCGCAATGCCGCCGATGTTGTAGCGCCGGTATTCGCTGTGTCTCATCGCACCATCGACGCAGACCACGCAGGAGGCGACGGTGGCTTCGCCCAGGGTGTGGCTGATGTCGAAGCATTCGATACGCGCGGGAAGCTCGGGCAGATCCAGCGCCTCGCGCAAGGCTTGCAGGCGCTCGCCGATGCGGCCCGCATCGCGCAGGCGCGCCTCGATGGCGAGGCGGGCATTTTTCTCGGCCATCTCCATCCAGGCTTTTTCGGCGGCGTAGCGCGGTTGAGCCAGGACGGGCGGGTTGTCGACGATCTCGGTGAGCGTCTCGCGCACCGCGTCGAGGGAGAAGCCGACCAGTATCCGCGTCGGCAAGGGGTGCATGGCGTAATGCTGTTCGACGAAGGCGGTGAGACCGTCCGCGGCGTCGTCTACCGTGGCACCGCTCGGGAATTGCGGTCTGTCGCCGAGATGGCGGCCACCGCGCACCATGGCGATGTTCACGCAGACCATGCCGCCGGATGCCACCGAGGCGATGATGTCGACATCCTCATCCTTGCGGCTTTCGACGAACTGGCGATGCAGCACCGTCTGCAAGACCCTGATCTGGTCGCGGCAGGCCGCCGCTTCCTCGAAGGCCAGCCGGGCGGCGGCAGCCTGCATGCGCGCGCTGAGGTCGTCGATGACTTCGCTGGCCTGTCCGTCCAGAAAACGGCTTGCCAGCCGCACGTCGGCAGCATAGGCGTCGCGGGTGGTTTTTTCCACGCAGGGGGCGCTGCAACGCTTGATCTGGGCGAGCAGGCAGGGGCGCGAGCGGTTCTGGAAGACGCTGTTCTCGCAGGTGCGCAACTGGAAGGTTTTTTGCAGCAGGTGGATGCTTTCGCGCACAGCGTGGGAGCCGGGAAAGGGGCCGAAATAGCGCGCCCCCTTGGCGAAAGCGCCGCGATGGTAGGCAAGCCGGGGGAATTCGTCGCCCGATAGTTCGATGTAGGGATAGCTCTTGTCGTCCCGGAACAGGATGTTGTAACGCGGAGCCAGGCTTTTGATGAGGTTGTTTTCGAGCAGCAGCGCCTCGGCTTCGGAGCGCGTGGGGGTGATGTCCACGCGCACGATCCGCGCCACCATCATGGCGATGCGCGGACTGGGCAGGCTGCCGCGAAAATAGCTGGATACCCGGCGCTTGAGGTTCTTGGCCTTGCCGACGTAGAGCACCTGCTCGTCCGCGCCGATCATGCGGTAGACGCCCGGCGTCTCGGGCACGGTGCGCAGGAAGGCGCGCGAATCGAACGCGGCGTCGGGCGAACCGCCCGCCGGATCATTGCCCATCCGGCTCCCCGGCAATGGCCTGGCTGGAGGTCAGGAAGCGGCGAACCAGCGGTTCATAGCTGCGGGCCTGTTTGACGTCGTCCATCGTGGCCGGAACGTATCCGCCGTAACCCGAACTGGCGAAGAAGCGCCGACCTCCCGGACTTTCGGGAAAGGTTTCGAGCGCGGCGCGGATGCGCCCGATTTCCGCGCCGCCCAGCTTGCCATGCGCCAGCGTCACCAGCGAGGGAAATACCGGATGGCCGACATCGAGCGCCTCAAGGCGCTCGCGCACGTTCGCGTCGAGCAAAAGCAGGGGAGCACGTCCGGTCACGGCAACGTCGACCTGACCGGCATGCACGGCCAGCAGCAAGGCCATGTGCGAGGGGCTTTCGCTCAAGGTGTAATCCGTTCCGGCGCGCAGATCGAGCGTGTCCAGCCATTTCATGCCCAGGATGTGATAGAGCGAGAGGCGATCCGGCAGGCCGATGCGGCGTCCGTGCAGGTCGGCAGGGCGTTCGATGCCGCTGTCTTTCCGCACGATGAGCAGCAGCTCGAAGGGCGTGCGGTAACGCACCAGCGGGACGAAACCGGCATGGACCAGCATCGGCAGGAAATGCACGGGAGAGACGACGATGTCGTAGCCGGTGTCGAGCGCGCTGAGCAGGAAACGCTCGTGGTCGCGCGCGGAATAGATAACGACATCGGTTTCGAGAACGCGCGAGAGGTGATCGCGCAAAGGGCGGTGCGTGCGCAGCAATGCGGGCGCGGAATAGAAGGGCGCAATGCCCAGGCGCAGGACTTTCCCCGGCGGATTCGGCGTATCCGGTATTTTTTCCATAGCCTCGCCGCCGATGGCTTGCAATGGGAAAGCCCATCCGCAAAATACGGCAAATAAAAGAACCCACCACCGCCCTGCCTGCTGCATTGTTTTCCCCAGGGAATGCGGGATACCGCTCACGGCAGTGGTTTATTCTGTTGTTTCGCGCCGATTGTCGCTGCTGCCATTGCGGAATTGTCCATGGAATCCATGGCGGAAAGTGCCAAAACCTTCTCGCGTGCCGCTAAATAAGGAGGGTGCAATTCGAGCGCGAAAGCGTCGGCAAGCCAGGGACGCGGCGCGGGCGGCGCAAGTGCGGCAAGGCGCGCGAGGCTGGCGGGGTCGGCGTCGGGGATGCCGCGTGCAAGCAGTTCGGTAACGAGATCGGGGCGGTTGCAGACGAGCAGCATGTCGCACCCGGCAGCCGCGGCGGCGGAGACCCGCGCCACGATGTCCCCGGCCACGAGCGCGCCCGCCATGTTGAGATCGTCGCTGAAGATGAGGCCGTCGAAACCGAGCCTGTCGCGCAGGACGGTTTTCAGCCAGAAGGGCGAGAAGCCCGCCGGGCCGGGGTTTTGCGGTTCGGCATGCGAATAGACGACGTGGGCGGGCATGATGCCGGTCAGTTGCCGCAGCAGCCGGTGCCGGTACGGTGCCATGTCGTCGGCCCAGATCGCCTCGAAGGCGCGCGCATCCACCGGCACGTCGTGGTGCGAATCGGCCTCGACATAGCCGTGTCCGGGGAAGTGCTTGCCGACCGCGCCCATGCCCGCCTCGGCCATGCCCGCGACGAGTGCCTGCGCCAAGGCGGCGACGACGGCGGGGTCGCGGTGGAAGGCGCGGTTGCCGATGGCGCGGCTGCAACCGTGGTCGAGATCGAGCACCGGCGCAAAGCTCAGATCGACGCCGTGGACGACGAGTTCCGCCGCAAGGACGAAGCCCGTCGCCCGCGCGCCCGCCAGGGCATCGACATGGTCGTCCTCCCACAAGGTGCCGAGAGTGCGCATCGCGGGCAGGCGGGTAAAGCCGTCGCCGCGAAATCGCTGCACCCGCCCGCCCTCGTGGTCGACACCGATGATGAGCGGCGGCGAGCGCAGGGCGCGGATTTCGGCGGCGAGCGCGCGCAACTGGGCGGAATCGGTGTAATTGCGCGCAAAAAAGATAACGCCGCCGATTCGCGGATCGCACAAGCGTTCGCGTTCTTCGGCGGTGAGCGCGGTGCCCGCGACGTCGACCATCAGGCAACCGCGCGGCAATGGGAGGGGGGGCGTCTCTATCGACATTCGATCACCGTAAGGGCAATAACATAATCGCGTTCGTCGCTCAGGCTGAGATGGGCCGTCAGGCCCTGCGCCGCCATATGGGCGGCAAGGCGCTCGTCGTAAGCGAAAGCGGGTTTGCCGGCGGCATCGTGCCCGACCGCCAGCGCGTGGAGGGTTGCCGGGGCGGACACGCCGGTGCCGAGCGCCTTGCCGAAAGCCTCCTTGGCCGCGAAGCGTTTGGCGAGAAAACGGGCCGGATCGCGGGCGGCCCGCCAGGCTTCGTGTTCGGACGCTGCCAGGATGCGGACGGCGAATTCATCGCCATGGCGGTCGAGCGCCGCGCGCAGGCGGTCGACCTGGACGATGTCGGTGCCGACGCCGTGGATCATGCGGGCAGCCCCGCCGCCTCGCGCATCAGGCGCTTCATTTCGGCCACCGCGCCGCGCAGGCCGACGAACACGGCGCGGCTGACGATAGCGTGGCCGATGTGCAGTTCGCGCACCCCCGCGAGCGCGGCGAGCGGCTGCACATTGTAGTAATTGAGCGCGTGTCCGGCGTTGAACCGCATCCCCGCCGCCCGCACGGCTTCGCCCGCCCGGCGCACCTTATCGAGTTCAAAGCGCACCGCCGGGCTATCGGCATCCCGTCCCGCGCCATGGAAAGCGTGGGCATAGGGGCCGGTGTGGATTTCGCAGACGCGTGCGCCGATCCGTGCCGCCGCCGCGATCTGCGCCGGATCAGCGTCGATGAATACACTGGTGACGATGCCCGCCTCCGCCAGCCGGGCAATGCACTCGCGCAGCGTGGCTTCCTGCGCGACGACATCCAGTCCGCCCTCGGTCGTGATCTCCTGCCGCCCCTCGGGCACTAGCATCGCCATTTCGGGCTTGAGGCGGCAAGCGATGTCGACCATTTCGGCGGTCGCCGCCATTTCGAGATTGAGCTTGACCTGGGTGAGTTCGCGCAACCGGCGCACATCTTCATCCTGGATGTGGCGGCGATCCTCGCGCAGATGGACGGTGATACCGTCCGCGCCGCCGAGATGCGCCTCGACCGCTGCCCAGGCCGGATCGGGTTCCCAGGTGCGCCGCGCCTGCCGCAGCGTTGCAACATGGTCGATATTGACGCCGAGTTCGATCACAGTTCCTGCAACTCCTTGAGCACCCGGCGGGATTGCAAAGGCTGCCCGCCGAGATGATGGTCGATGAGCACGCGCAGCAGACGCCCGGCATCGGCCAGGGTCGCGTCGCGGCTGAAATCGTCCGCGGCAAGGTCGAGCAGCGCTTGGCCGCCGACGGGCACGCCCGCCTCCCCCGCCGCCACATCCCCCGCGCAAAGCCGGGGGCCGCGCTCGATTATATAGATATAGCGCCGCTCGGGCCGGATCGGGCGGCCATCGCCATCGGTGTCGAGCATGGCACCATAGCCCAGTTCGCGCAGCAGCCTCAGCTCGAAGCGGCGCAGCAGCAAAGACGGGCGCTCTCCCCGCCCCAGTGCCGCCATGGCGGTCTCGTAAGCATCGAACAGGGCCGGATGCGGATCTTCGCGCCCGGTCAGCTTGAGCAGGAGTTCATTCACGTAATAACCGCAGAGCAGCGCGCGTCCGGTGAGCAGAGCCTGCCCGCCGCGCCATTCGCCCCGGATCAGCGTTTTGACCTCGCCGCCGCCCGACCAGTCGAGCAAGAGCGGCTGGAAGGCCATCAACACCCCGCGCAGGGCCGACAAAGGCCGCCGCGCCCCCTTGGCGACGAGCGCGACCCGGCCATGATCGCGCGCAAAGACTTCGACGATCAGGCTCGTTTCGCGCCACGGCAGGGTATGCAGCACCCAGGCCGCCTGCCCGGCGACGCGCTGCCCCGGCCTCACCCCTGCCGCCCTGCCTGCCGGAAAAAACCGGGCCTGCCCCGCCCCGGCATCCCGTCCTTATCGCTTCCCGCCCCTGCCATCGTCCTGCCCCTGCCGCCTCCGGAACGCCAAAAAGAAAAGCGCCCCGCACGACAGGCGCACCCTGCAACACGTACTGAAACCGCGCCCCGAGGCGGCAGCCCGCCACGCCAAACCGATCGTCATTGCGAGGAGCGAAGCGGCGCGGCAATCCATACGGCCTGTGGATTGCCACGGGCCTTCGGCCCTCGCAATGACGGGCATGAAGCGCATTGCAATGCCCCAAACCCTTCGTCATTGCGAGGCGCGCTAGCGCCGCGGCAATCCATGCGCCGTATGGATTGCCGCACTTCGCTCGCAATGACGAAGGGTTTGAGCATTGCGGCCAAGACTTTGGACATTGCAACGCCTTCCATCCCCGTCATTGCGAGGCGCGCAGCGCCGTGGCAATCTATGGTGGGGGCGGCACGGCGGGTGCTCCCAATGGATTGCCACGGGCCTTCGGCCCTCGCAATGACGGTATGGGAGGGCGGCAGGGCTTTCGTGCAATTGCCCTGTCGGCGCATCCTGGCCTGATGCAGATCACTGCCGCAGTTGTTCCAGATCATCCCGGCCCAATCCGGTGGTTTTGAGCACGATTTCAACATCCACCCCGCAAGCCAGCATCGCACGGGCAATTTCCAGAGAGGCACTGCGACGGCCTTTTTCCAGACCTTCCCAACGGCCTTTCTCCAGACCTTCCCAGCGGCCCTTTTCCAGACCTTCCTCCAGACCTTCCGAGCGGCCTCTCTCCAGCCCTTCTTCCCATCCCATCCGTTTCAGTTCTTCAGCGATCGTCATCGTTTTCTCCTCATAATCCGGCAGGCGGCGTGCCAGTTGTTCGATGAAGTTTCGCGGGTCGCTCGTGTTGCCCACTTGCAGGACATAATGCAGAAAGGCTTCCAGAAGCTCGTGAGGTATCGCATACAGGGACAATACACACGCGAATTTATCCAGCAGTTCCACCATGTCCCGCTGGCGGATGTGCTTCTGCACCAGTTCCAGCAGCGCCGCCCGTTTGTGGGTCAGGATTTTATCATCCGATATGGCGGTGACGTCGACCAGCGGAAAGGGCTTGCTGTAGACATCACGGGCCAGATCGGGATCGGCGAAACAATCCAGCCAGTTGGTGCTGTGAGGATAGGGGCTGCTCTGGCCGTGATAGAACAGCAGCGGGATGACCAGCGGAAGCTTCCTGCCGCCCTTGTCCGTTTCGCTTTCCTTGTTTTTCCTCTCCAGATGGGCGCGCATGACGCGCAAACAGTATTGCATCAGGCGGAAGGCCATCAGAGGGTCGGGCGTGCTCTGGTGCTCGATCAGGCAATAGATGCAGCCCTCGCCCTGCGTGGTACGCAAGGAATACAGGATGTCGGAGTGCAGGGCGCGCATGGCCGGTTCGACAAAGGAGCCGGGTTCGAGACGCAGGGTGTCCAGCTCGCAGATCGCGCGCAGGGGCGGGGGAAGGTGAATGCTCAAGAAATCCCGCGCGGTATCGGGATGAGAGAGGAACTTCCTGAAAAGCGCGTCGTGTGGCGTGGTGGAGCGGGACATGGGATGTGTCGCGGTGAAATGAGTAAGACATCATGCCTTCATTCTATTCCCCAGGCAATACGTGCCATGGATTTTCCTGTCCGTCTACAAGCCTGAAAAGCCCGCGACACCGCCAAGATAACCATAGCTGGAAAAAGTGTTATGGCGGGCTTGCCAGCCACCGGGCAAATGTATAGACTCGCGGAAAATTTCACGCACACTGTGGTTCCCACGTAGTGCTTTCCCCAAACAGAGGACGCAGAGAATGACACGCATCTTGCGGTCGGTCGGTCGGTCTTGCTGACCTGAATGCCCGGCAGGCGCACAGTCTGCCATCCTC
>JAISNX010000023.1 GCA_031276015.1 Azoarcus sp. | reverse complement strand
CTGGAAAAATTCACCGGCACGCTCATCTTCATTTCCCACGACCGCGAATTCGTCAGTTCGCTTGCCACCCGGATCATCGAAATCAGGCTCGACGGCGGTATTACCGATTACCGTGGCACTTACGAGGAATACCTTGCCGGTCAGGGGATTGCCTGAGGGAATTGCCGGAAAAATGTCATTGCGAGGCGCGCAGCGCCGTGGCAATCCATGTACCCGCGATCCCCGCAATACCGCCCGTTAGTGCGGGTAGTCGCCGCCGTCTGGATTGCCGCGGGCCTTCGGCCCTCGCAATGACGGAGTAAGAGAATCGTCATTGCGAGGCGCGTAGCGCCGTGGCAATCCATGTGCCCGTGATCCCCGCAACACCGCCCGTTAGTGCGGGTAGTCGCCGCCGTCTGGATTGCCGCGGGCCTGCGGCCCTCGCAATGACGGGGTGGGAGATTCGTCATTGCGAGGCGCGTAGCGCCGTGGCAATCCATGCGGCGGTTCAGTTTCCTGGAGCGCCGATACAATCTGAACCGCCTTCTGGATTGCCACGGGCCTGCGGCTCTCGCTTTTGACGAGGGCTTGTCTGTCTGTGCGTGACGGCAAGGCAGGCCGCGATACTTCGCTTGCGAGGAATGACAAAAAACATTCCGACTTCGGATTGTGTCGGTATCTGAACCGAAAACGCTCTAGTCCTGCCCGAACAGGCAAACATGCCTCAAATCCCCACGCATCCGGTGTTTTCCGCCTTGTTCGCACGTTTGGCGAGATAGTCGCGCGTGTCTTTCGCGTTCATCGGGCGGGCGTGTTTGTAGCCCTGGATGATTTCGCAGTGCAGGGTCTGGAAGTATTCCCATTGGGTTTCGTTTTCCACCCCTTCCGCGATCAGGCGCAGGTTCATGACGCGCGCCATGCCCGCAATGGCGGCGATCATGGAGTTGGCCTTGACTTCGCCAATCCTGGCGGTGAAGAAGCGGTCGATCTTGATGGCGTCGACCGGGTAGTCGAACAGGCTGCCCAGTGCCGCACGTTCGAGCACCAGGTGGTCGATGATGACTTCGATGCCCATTTCGCGCAGTGCCTTGAGCGTTTCCACGGACTGGAATGAGCCTTGCAAAAGGGTGTGTTCCGATATTTCGACGGCAAGGTAGCGCGCATCGAGCCGGTGAATGTCCAGGAGTTTGCGCAGGCGCTCGGCGAAATCGTTTCGCTCCAGGTATTTGGGCGAGAGGTTGATCGAAAGCCGTCCGTCGAACAGCCTGTCCGTCAGCCATTCTTGCGCAAGCGCGCTCGCCATGCCCATGATTTGCGCGTCGATTTCCTGCGTCAGCCCGCATTGCCAGGCGGTTTCGATGAAGTCGCCCGGCAGCAGCATGCCCTTCGCGGGATGTATCCAGCGCGCCAGCACTTCGAGATACAGCACGCGGTGTTCGGTGGTGTGGTAGAGGGGCTGGAAGTAGGGCAAGAACTGGTGTTTGTCCAGCGCGATGCGCAGTTCTTTTTCCAGGCGGGTGGCGGCGGAGAGTTTGTCTTGTATCTGCGCGTCGAAAAACTTGTAGCGCATTCCGCCTTCGGTTTTGGACATGTACATCGCCATGTCGGCATTCTTGATGATTTCTTCGGGATCCTTGCCGTCTTTTTCGCCCTGGAAGGTGGCGATGCCGATGCTGGTGCGAACCGCCAGTTCGTGCCCGGCAAGTGTGACCGGGGCCTGGAGCTTGTCCAGGATGTCTTGCGCCAGGATGGCGGCCCATTCCTGTTTTTCGAGTCCGGTCATGATGATGGCGAATTCGTCGCCGCCGAGCCGCGCCACGGTGTCTGTTTTGCGCGCACGGTTTTGCAGGGTCGTCGCCATGTGAACGAGCAGGGCGTCGCCCGTCGAATGCCCGAGTGTGTCGTTGACGTGCTTGAAGCGGTCGAGGTCGAAAAACAGCAGCGCGCCATATTTGCCGGAGCGTTCGCTCAGGCCGATGGCTGTTTGCAGTTGTTCATTGAAGAGCATGCGGTTGGCAAGGCCGGTGAGGGGGTCGTGCCCGGCCAGGTATTGGGCTTTTTCTTCGGCCAGGCGGCGGATGTTGATTTCGTCGGAAAGCTGGCGGTTGGCTTCTGAGAGTTCGTGCGTGCGTTCTTCGACGATTTCTTCCAGGTTGTCCCGAATGTCGCCCAGGTCTTTTTCGGCGCGGGTGCGATCCGAGATTTCCTTTTCCAGTTTGGCGACGTTGTTGTTCAGGGTGTCCGCCATGTCGTTGAAGGAGGCGGCAAGGGTGGTGATTTCGTCCTCGTATTTGAACTGGAAGCGGAAATCTTTTTCGCCGAGCCGGTAGCGGTTGAAGCCGTCGTCCAGCCAGCCGATTTTCTTCGACAGGAAGGAGGCCATCCAGATGGCGATGATGATGACGGCCACGATCAGGACGAGGGTCGAGACGCTCAGCCGGTACGCCGCGTCGGCAAGGTCGTCGCGCAGGGCGCGGCTGGCGTCGGCACCGATCGCCAGCATGTGGGTGTTGGCTTCCTTGATGATGCCGTCGAGGCGTTCTTTGGATTCGTTGGCGGCCTGGTGGAAGTCGTTGACGTTGGCACCGATGGTGACGATGCCAAAGCCGCGTTTGTTACCCGCCGCTTCGGGGCTGTATTGGCCGGTGTAGTAGGGTATGGCGGCGGTGGTGGTCAGTTTGTACAGGCCGCTCCAGAGGATGAGGAAGGAGCCGGAGCCGCCCTGGTCGGCGAGGTTGTACCAGCCCGTGCATTGCGGGGCGAAATTGAGCCAGCGACAGTCGAGGCCGACATTGCCGCGTTCGGTCAGATCTTTTGCCGGTTTGCGGCTTTGTAGTTGGTCGACGAAGGTCGGGGCCGTCCGCATGTATTCGCGCCAGCTTTTGCCGCTTTTCCGGAAGTCTTCGTGGACGGTTTCTTCGAGCCAGGGGATTTCCGGCTCGCCGTTTTCGTCGTAGCCGACGATGGAGTGGTGGCGGGGATGGACGATGCTGCGGCCTTTGTAGTCCCAGATGAAGGCGTAGTTGCCGTCGAAGGCATCGTTGATGTCGCGGTAGCGTTCGCCGGAGGGGACGATGTGGTCGGTAAACGACATCAGGTGGTCATGGTTCAGCGCCAGTGTGACCCATCCGACGATCTTGCCGCCCCGGCTCACGGGCGTTGCCCATCGCACGATGCCCCGGAAGCGTTCGCCGACGGGGTTTTCCTTGCCCGCATAGGCGTGTTTTTCCGGCTCGAAGGGGATGCCGCGTTCTTTGGCGGTATGCGGGGTGAATGGGCCGATGATTTTCGATCCGACGTAGGTGCCGATGACGTCGGAGACGTAGATTTCGCTGGGCTTGAGCCGTTTCAGGGCCGCGAAGTAGGTTTCCGCCTTGGCGTAGGTGTTGCGGCGCTGTGTGATGTCCTTGCGTTCCGGGGAGAGGGCGGGCGAGGTGGTGATTTTGACCGTTTCCTTGCCGTCCAGCCCGACGAAGGTCATTTCCAGATAGATCGGCAGATTGGTTTTTTGCAGTACCGATGGCGGGCGGTAATGGAAGTTGGTGGCATTGTCGCGGCTGCCCGGTTTGGCACGGTAGGGGTCGGCGGGCGGCGTGTTTTCGGGTTCCCAACGGCTGCCTTCCGCGTTCAGGTGCCATTTTCCATGCACAATCAGGTCGCGGCGCTGCTTTTCGGCGAAATTGCGGTATGCGGCTTCATTGGGGGGGAGGGTGGCGGCATAGAGGATGTCGGCATCGCGGGCATAGAGGAAATCAGCCACCCGGAGGGCGGTGTCGGTGGTCAGGCGTTCGATTTCGTCGCGGGCGCGGTTGTCGAGCGCGTTGACCGCGTCCTGGACGGCCTTGTCGCCCACTTCGTGGATGGCCCGGTTGGCGGTGTCGGCCAGTTCGTCGATCCGCTCGCCGAGGTGGACGGCAGTCTCTTGCGTCTGGCTCCAGGCGATCCATACCAGCGCCATGAGCGGCACGACCTTGATCGCTATGAAAAGCAGGATCAAGCGGACGCGAACGGAGAGTTTCAGCCAGAAATCCACAGCCCCTTCCCAAGAAAACGGCAATCGGCCCGGAGCGATGTCGCGCGCGTCCGCCCCGAGTCGGCGTCAGGGAAGGTCGCGCCAGATCGTGAAAGGCTGAATGTCCAGCAATTCGCCGATGCGCGCCGCCGCCGCGTGTGCGGCGGCGGGGGATGGATATGGCCCGATGAAAAGTCGGAAATATCCCTCCTCGGCGCGCAGTTCGATTTGCCCAAATAGCCCGGCGAGCCGTGTCATGGCACGGTCTCGAAAACTTTCGGCATTTTCACGAGAGGTAAATAGCCCCAGTTGCAGGAAGAGATTTTGTCCGGATTCCGGCGCAAGGATGCTTGCATTTTTCACATCGTCTGGCGTATTTTCCAGTTTCGATGCGCCCGGCGTATCGACATGTGTGCTCGTGTCCGCTTCCGTCATGATCGGCGCGAGCGGGCCGGTATCCGGCGCGGTTTCCCTGTTCCAGGGAACCGGCATGGGAATGGGGGCCAGTGGCGGTTCCGGTTCCGGCACCGATGTCGGCAGCGTCGCTGGTTCCGGTATCGGCGTCGGTTCCGGCATGGGAGGCAGTTCCGCTTGCGCTTCCTTGCTGGCGGTCATGTTGCCCGGCAGGAGTTGTTCGACTTCGACCATTGCGCTGCCCGCGTTGATGTATCCGAGCCTGAAGGCGGCGGCATAGGAGAGATCGATGATTCGCCCGTGCAGGAAGGGGCCGCGATCATTGATTCTCACCACGACCGAGTGGCCATTGCCGAGGTGCGTGACGCGCGCGTAACTCGGAATCGGCAGGGTCGGATGCGCGGCGGTCATCGCATACATGTCGTAAGGCTCGCCGCTGGAGGTGGGCAGTCCGTGGAAACGGCGTCCATACCAGCTTGCCGTGCCGCGTTGGCGGTACGGCTCCAGCCGGGTACGCGGCACATATTGCTTGCCGAATACGCGATAAGGCCGGTTGAAACGAGGGTTGAGCGGTTCCGCGCGCGGTTCGGCATCGGGCAGGGAGGCCAGGTTGTCGGGCGGGCTGCCGCCGGGGCCGTCGTCCTTGTAATAAGCGCCGCCGCTTTGTTGTGACGGGGCGGGCGAGCGCGTTGCGGGAGCCGGGCGAGGTTTCGCGGCGGGTCGGGTGGCGGCGGTTTTTTTGGCGGGCGGCTTGCGGGGCGGGGTGCTGTGGCAGGCCGCCAGTATCAGGGCTGCCGCGACGATTGCGCCCAGACGCCGCAAGGCCGCGCCATGGGCGTTCATGGGCCGCGCGGCCTTCAGTGTTCCCGCCCGCTGCGGCGGACGCTCATCAGGATGCCGATGCCCACGCAAAGGGTGATGAGCGCGGTGCCGCCGTAACTGATGAAGGGCAGGGGCACGCCCACGACCGGCAGGATGCCGCTGACCATGCCGATATTGACGAACAGGTAGGTGAAAAGGATCATCGTCATCGATCCGGCCAGCAGTTTCGCACCGAGGCTTGGCGCGGCGGCGGTGATGAAAAGGCCGCGCATCAGTATGGCCAGGTAAAGCGCCAGCAAGACCAGCACACCGGCCAGGCCCAGTTCTTCCGCGAGTACGGCGAAAATGAAGTCGGTATGGCGTTCCGGCAAGAAGCCGCCATGCGTTTGCGTCCCGAGCATCCATCCCCTGCCGGTCAGGCCGCCGGAGCCGATGGCAATCGTCGACTGGATGATGTGGAAACCCTTGCCGAGCGGATCGCGGGTCGGGTCGAGCAGGGTGCAGACGCGATCCCGTTGGTATTCTTTCAGGAAGGGCCATTGCACGCCCGGTTGGCAGGATTGGTCGCCGAAAATGGCGAAAACGACGATGCCCACCACGCCGATGACGGCGACCGGCACGATCAGCTTCCAGGACAGGCCCGCGAAGAAGATCACGTATATTCCCGCGGCGGCCACCAGCAGGGCAGTGCCCAGGTCGGGCTGCTTGGCGATCAAGGCCACCGGCACGCCCAGCAGGAAGGCGCTGAGCAGGAATTCTTTCCAGCCGATGGCACCTTCGCGCTTCTGGAAGAACCATGCCAGTGCCAGCGGCATGGCGATTTTCATCAACTCGGAGGGCTGGAAGCGCGCACCGCCGACTTCGAGCCAGCGTTGCGCGCCTTTGGCCACCACGCCGAATTGGAGAACCAGTACCAGCAGCGTCACCCCGGCGATGTAGAGCGTCGGCGCGAGCGACAGCAGGCGTTGGGCGGGAATGTTGGCGACGATCCACATCAACCCCAGGGCCAGGAGGATCTGGACGAGTTGCGCGGAAATGATGCTGTTGGGAGGATAGTCCAGCGAGGGAAAGACGCGGGCTGGCGAGGCGCTCATCATGATGATGATGGCGTAAGCCAGCAGGCAGGCGAGCAGCAGGCTCAAGATCGGATCGAGCGGGCGCAAGATGATCGCGGCCAGTTTCGTGAAGCGGAAATGGGATTTATGGCTGACCATCTGGACGACTCCCTGTTCCGGTGGGTTGCGCCACGGCCTGGTTTGACCCGTTTCCTACTTCGTTGTCGCTCGCGCCGACATCTTCCTTCGCGGGTTCGTTGGCGCGTTTTTCGAGTAGATGGAAGTCGATGACCTGCCGCGCGATGGGGGCCGCCGAAGCCGCGCCGAAGCCGCCGTTTTCCACCAGCACCGCGAGCGCGATGGTCGGCGCTTCGGCAGGGGCATAGGCGATGAACCAGGAATGGTCGCGCATGCGTTCGTTGCTTTTGTCGTATTTGCCGCCCTTGAGCGAATACACCTGCGCGGTGCCGGTCTTGCCTCCCGAGCGGTAGGGCGCGCCCGCAAAGGCCCGCGCGCCGGTGCCGAAACGGGTGACATCTTCGAGCGCCTGCCGTACTTGGGCGATGTATTCGGGTTTGACGTCGATCTCCTTGACCAGTTCGACCGGGAATTCCTGACGCTCGCCCTGGTTGTCGATGACCGCCTTCAGCACGTGCGGGCGCATGCGCTTGCCGTTGTTGGCGAGGGTCGCCATGGCCTGCGCCATCTGGAGCGGGGTGTAGGCGTTGTACCCCTGTCCGATCCCCACCGAGATGGTTTCACCGGCATACCATTTCTGCTGTTCGCGGGTTTTGAAACGCTTTTTTTTCCAGGCCGGAGAGGGCAATACGCCTTCCGCCTCTCCGGGCAGGTCGATCCCCGAGAGCGCGCCGAAGCCGAACTGGGGCATGAAGCTGGCGATCCGGTCGATTTGCAGGTCGCCGGCCAGCATGTAGTAATAGGTGTTGCACGACACGACCAGGGATTTGTACATGTCGACCGCGCCGTGGCCGCCTTTTTTGTCGTCCATGAACTGATGGCCGCCGAACCAGAAAAAGCCGGGGTCGGAGACTTTTTGCGTCCATTTGCGCTTTTCGTAGGTCAGCCCCGCCAGGGCCATGAAGGGCTTGAATGTCGAGCCGGGCGGATAGGCGCTGTAGATGGCGCGGTTGAGCAGGGGCTTGTCGATCGACTCGTTGAGCATCCGCCAGTCGTGGGTGGAAATGCCGTCGACGAACAGGTTGGGGTCGAAGGTCGGCATCGACACCAGCGCGAGCACTTCGCCGTTGGTCGGATTGATCGCCACCATGGCACCGCGCCGTTGGCCGAAAGCGTCTTCGGCAACTTTCTGCAAGGCGATGTCGATGCTGAGTTCGATGTCCTTGCCCGCCGTCGCGGGTTCGTTTTTCAGCCGCCGCACGGCCCTGCCGTCGGCGTTGACTTCGACGTGCTCGGCACCGGTAATGCCGTGGAGGTCGAATTCAAACCGGGCTTCCACGCCCAGCTTGCCGATGTGTTCGCTGCCGCGGTAGTTGATGGCGTCGCCGTTTTCTTCGATCTGCTCCATTTCCTTGTCGTTGATGCGGCTGATGTAGCCGATCAGGTGCGAGGCAAGCTGCCCGTTCGGATAGTCGCGGAACAGCCGCGCCTGCACGTCGACACCCGCGAAACGGTAGCGTTGTCCGATGAAACGCGCGACTTCTTCGTCGCTGAGGTGGGTGCGGATCGGCGCGCTGCCCAGGCGGCGGTTTTCCGACCGGAATTTGTAGAAGCGCCGCTTGTCCCTCGGTTCGATGGCGATGAACGAGGCGAGTTCGCCGATGGTTTTCTCCGGGTCTGTGACCTCCGAGGAAATTTCCAGCGTGTAGGCGACGAAATTGCGCGCCAGCACGACACCGTTCCGGTCGACGATGTTCCCGCGCTGGGGCACGACGGGCAGCAGGGAAATGCGATTGTCCTCGGCGAGCGTGTGGTAATGGGCGTGGTATTTCACTTGCAGGGTGTAAAGCCTCAGCGCCAGCAGGAAGCAACCGCCGAACGCAAGCAACGCGGCCACGAGCAGGCGCAACAGAAAGCGTCCTGCATTCTCGTCGGGTTCGTTGAAAGTGTTCATTCCGCTATGTATCAGATCGGTCGATTTTCATCCCGGTCGACTGGCTGGAACTGCGGCAGCAGCAGGAGATAGGTGAGCGGCAGCCAGAGCGCCACGCCGGTTGCGCTGGAAAGGAAATACTGCCAGCCGGGGAATTCTTCCCCGGCAAGTATCCGTACCCCGACCATCAGCGCCTGGGCGATCAGGAGCATCGGCAATACATGCAATGCCTGCAACAAGGCCGGAAACCACATCACCCTTCGTGCCAGGCTGTTGGCCATGAAAGCGAGCACCACGTAGGCGAGGGCATGTTGGGCCATCGGCCCGCCGCTGCCGACGTCGACCAGCAGGCCGAGAACGAAACCCATGCCCATGCTGATGTACAAAGGCTCGCGGATGCACCAGAAAGCCAGCACCAGCGCCACCCAGTCCGGAAGAACGCTGGACATCTCCCCAGTGGGGATGTAGTCCAGCAAGAGGGCAACGAACAGGCTCAGGTAGACGAACCAGGGTTTTGTCGGTTGCAGGATGCGGGTGGAACGATTGGTGATTTGCATGGCTAATCCCCCTCCTCTCCGGGTTCGCGCTTTGTCGCCAGGGGGAGGGGCAGTGGCGGTTCGCCGGTTTTCGGGTCTGGTGGCGGCGGTGGCAGTTCCGCGCGGCTCAGCACCAGTACGCGGGTACTCCGTTCGACGCCGCCCAGGGGCTGGCAGATGATGCGGGCAAAAGCGCCGGTATCGTGTTCGACGCTTTCGATTTTCGCCACGGGCAGGCCGGGGACGAATTTGCCGTCGAGTCCCGAGGTTATCAGGCGATCTCCCGCCTTTATATCGGCGTCGGCAAGCACGAAACGCAATTCGAGACTGCCTTGCCCTGTGCCGGACATGATCCCGAGCTGGCCGTTGCGTTCGACCTGCACCGGCACCGACTGGTTACGGTCGGTAATGAGCGTGACCTCGGACTGGATCGGATAAACCCGGGTGATCTGCCCGACCAGTCCTTCGGCATCGACCACCGCCAGGCCGGGTTCCACGCCTTTTTGCTTGCCCTGGTCGAGAATGACCTTGCGGGAATACGGGTCGGGCACGCTGTAGAGCACTTCGGCGGAGACACTGTGCGTCCGCACCCGCTCGCGCATGCCGAGCAGTTTGCGCAGATGTTCGTTTTCCTGTTCGAGATACTCGAAGCGCAGCAGGCGCTGGGCATTCTCGATCTGGCGACGCTCGAAATCGGCATGCTTGAATTGCGAGTCCGCCAGATCGGAAAAATACTTGGTGGCGTTGCCGACCAGCTTGACCGGCTCGGCGGCCACCGCCCGCAGGGGATAGGTGAGGGTCGCCAGGTACTCGCGCAAGGATTCGAGATACTGGAAACGCAGGTCGGCCACCAACATCACCACGCAAATAGTGATGTATATCAGTAGGCGAATATGCGGTAGCACGCCCCGCTTGAAAACGGGGTGCGTCTGAAAATCGGCAGAAGGCATTCAACAATTCCCGGACGACGGCGTTCAGGGATGTCTAAAACGCAAGCGGCACACAACCTCAATCGGAAGTGAAGATGGAACCCAGCTTGTCCATTTTGTCCAGCGCCATGCCGCAGCCCCGCGCCACGCAGGTAAGCGGTTCTTCGGCAACGATGACCGGCAAGCCGGTTTCTTCCATCAACAGGCGGTCGAGATCGCGCAACAGGGCACCGCCGCCGGTCAGCACCAGGCCGCGCTCGGCAATATCGGCTCCCAGTTCGGGCGGCGTTTCCTCAAGGGCAATCTTGACCGAGGAGACGATCTGGTTGATCGGTTCGGTGAGCGCCTCAAGGATTTCGTTGGAGGAAATCGTGAAACTTCGCGGAATGCCTTCGGCGAGGTTGCGGCCCTTGACTTCCAGCTCGCGCACTTCCGACCCCGGAAAGGCGGAGCCGATTTCCTTCTTGATGTTTTCGGCGGTCGTGTCGCCGATCAACATGCCGTAATTGCGCCGGATGTAGTTGACGATGGATTCGTCGAACTTGTCGCCGCCAACCCGGACGCTGCCCCGGTAGACCATGCCGCCCAGTGAGATCACGCCGACCTCGGTCGTGCCGCCGCCGATGTCGACCACCATCGAGCCGAGCGCGTCCGAAACCGGCAGGCCCGCGCCGATGGCTGCCGCCATGGGTTCCTCGATCAGGTACACCTGCGAAGCGCCCGCGGCGTGCGCGGCGTCGCGGATGGCACGGCGTTCGACCTGAGTCGAGCCGCAAGGTACACAGATGATGATCCGGGGACTGGGCGAGAGCAGCCGGGAGTCGTGCACCCGTTTGATGAACTGCTTGATCATCTGCTCGGTCACTTCAAAGTCGGCGATCACGCCGTCTTTCATCGGGCGGATGGCCTCGATGTTTTTCGGTGTTTTGCCGAGCATCTGCTTGGCCTCGTGCCCGACGGCTTCGATTAGGCGCTTGGAGTTGGGGCCGCCTTCGGTTCGGATGGCCACTACCGAAGGCTCATCGAGGACGACGCCTTTGCCACGGACATAGATCAGGGTGTTGGCCGTACCCAGGTCGATCGCCAGGTCGCTGGAAAAGTAAGAACGCAGAAAGCCCATCATAAGGTGAAATTCCGAATCGGTTGGCTGTTTTGCTTCGCGCGTGGCGGAGACACGCGCCCGAAAAAGAGAACTGAAAGCAGATATGATACCCTACAATTCTCTTAGAGACTTGGCACGTTTATCACATGGCGCTCTCCAGTGAACAAATAGAACAGTTGGCTCGGCTGTCCCGGTTGGCGTTGCCGGACGAGGCCGTCGACGCGACGCGCATCCAGCTTGACAGCATTTTCGGCATTATCGCCCAAATGCAGGCCGTAGATACAACCGGCATCGAACCCATGAGCCATCCCCAGGAGCTGGCGGCTCGGCTGCGCGACGACATTATTACCGAAACAGACCGGCGCGCGGCCTTCCAGGCTGTCGCGCCGCAAGCCGAAGCGGGGCTTTACCTCGTGCCCAAGGTCATAGAATAAAAAACCTTGTTTCGTTCTGATCCAATCCACCGGTTTCTCCCCAAATGAGCACTGCGCCACTCGTCGATGCCCCCGTTTCCGCCCTGCGCCGTGCGCTGGACACAAAAGCCGTCTCCAGCGTCGAACTCGCCACGCTTTTCCTCGACCGCATCGAAGCATTCGGCCCGGCGCTCAACGCCTTCATCACCGTCGAACGCGAACGGACGCTCGCCGAGGCACGCGCCGCCGACGCGCGCATCGCCCGCGGCGAAGCCGGGCCGCTCACCGGCATCCCGCTCGCCCATAAAGATGTGTTCTGCACCGAGGGCGTGCTTACCACCTGCGCCTCGAAAATGCTGTCCAATTTTGTCGCCCCCTACGACGCGCACGTCGTCACCTTGTTGAAAAAGGCCGGGGCGGTCAGTCTGGGCAAGACCAACATGGACGAATTCGCCATGGGGTCGTCGAACGAAACCTCGTATTTCGGCCCGGCCAG
>JAISNX010000159.1 GCA_031276015.1 Azoarcus sp. | reverse complement strand
GTTCTTCCTGATCTGGAAGTCCGCCGAAAACGGCGGATCGCGCGGGCATTCGATCTTCAGGATGTGACGGCCCGGCGCGACCAGCCCCATGCGGCCTATCCGCGTCATGCCGCCCAGTGTCATTTTCTTGCCGTCGATCCAGAAAACGGCATCGTCCAGTCCCCGCACCGCCAGGTGCGGCATGTCCGCGTCGGCACGCTCGAAGCTGAGTACCGGAATCTCCCGGCCTGTCGGCGTTTCGGCCCGTGCCGCGTCGTCGGAGGATGCGGCGCGGGCGGCGGCGGTGTTCGCGGACGCGCCCAGACTGGCCACACCCTTGCGGGCCGCGCCCGTCGCGGAATTCGTCGCCATGCCCGTGGCTTTGTTCGCCACGCTGGCCATGGCACCGGAGGGGGAATTCAGGACATCCTTCGGGTCGACACCGACTTCCTTGAATCCGGCGGGCATCGTGCCCTCGGTTTGCTCCTCGCCGGAAACCAGCCCGCCCATTTTTCTTGCCACGGCTTCCTGCCGCAAGGTTTCCGGCGTGGGCGGCGAGTCGAACAGCGTTTCGCAACCCGCCAGCAGGGTTGCCGCACCCGCCAGCAAGGCACGGACAAGCCGCCCGCGACACGATCCGCCGATGCCGTTTGCCGTCGCCATGGTTTCAGACCCGCGGGAAACGCGCCGGATCGCCGAGACCCGGCGGCACGGCCATGCCGGTTTCGCCCGCCCCGTGCGAAACATTCGCGCCGCCACCCTTCTGGCCGCCGGGCAGCATGGCGAGAATCGCCGCGGCGAGAATCAGCAGTATCACAAACAGGACGGCCCATCGGATGACGGCGTGATTCTCCCCGGAAGCATCCGGCAAGGGCGTCGGCGGGGCGGCGGCTTTCCGGCCTTGCGGAACCGCCACCGGGCGACTCGGGGCGGTTTGCGGCGACCTGGAAATGGGCGCGGCACCTTCCGCGGCCTTCAGCAATGCCTGGACGTAGACCTTGACGTTTTGCGGACGGCCTTGCGGTTTCACGGCCAGCCCCGCGTCGACGATCTTCAGCACGCTGGCGGGCAGCTCCGGCGTGGCGAAGCTCGCCAGCGGCCTGACGGTATCCTTCATGATCCGCGCCACCGACACCGTGGGCATGCTGCCGGTCACGAGCAGGTAGGCCACGGCGGAAATCGCATAGATGTCCGTCCAGGGGCCGAGCACGAGTTCGTCGTCGCCGCTGCTGTATTGCTCGATGGGCGCGAACCCCGGCTTGAGGATGATCGTGGTCGGATCCTCCCCGCTCAATTCGGTGTGGCGCGCCGCGCCGAAATCGAGCAGCACCGGCGCGCCGTTTTCCAGGATCAGGATATTGTCGGAGGAAATGTCCAGGTGATAGCAGTTCACCGAATGGATTTGCGTCAGCCCGTCCAGCACCGGCAGCAACTGGGCGAAAAGGTCTTCCGTTGTTCTCGCGCGAAAGCCGTTGCGCACCATCTCGCGCAGGGTCTTGCCCCGGTAATAGGGCATGACCATGTACGCGGTGCTGTTGGCTTCCATCAGGCGCAAGACCGACACCAGTGCGGGATGCTTGAATCTCGCCAGGATGTGCGCTTCGTTGACGAAGCGGCGCATCCCTTTCATGAACAGTTCCTGCTTATCGGCCTGCCGCACTTCCACCTGTACACCCGCCGAACGTGTCGCCAGGCTGGCGGGCAGGTATTCCTTGATCGCCACTTCCCAGTCGAGCATCGTGTCATGGGCCAGGTAGACGATGCCGAAGCCGCCTTCGCCCACCACCGAGCGGATGACATATTCTTGCAGGCGCGTGCCGACGGGCAGCGCGTTCATCGGGGCGAGCGACGCGATTCCACGTTCATTGGCCATTTCGATTCACCATTCCGGTAGTGGCTGTCAGGGCGTCAGGCATCCCGCCCGCCCGCGTCCAGGTTCCGCATCTCGAATTCATACGCGAATTCGTCATTCTCGGCCTTCAGCCTTATCCGTTGCAAGCCTTGCCCGGCGACGAGTCCTTCGAGATGGCGGCGGCTGATCGTGGGCAGCACCGAGTTGGTCAGGATCGCGTCGATCATGCGCCCGCCCGCGTCGGCGGTGTTGCAACGCTTGATGACCAGGTCGATGGCGGAGGGGTCGTAATCGAAGGCGGCATCGTGCGAGGCGGCGATCCGTTTCTGGATACGCTTCAGTTGCAGGCGGACGATGTTGGCGAGCGTTTCCGCGTTCAGGGGGTAGTACGGCACGACGATCAAGCGCCCGAGCAGGGCAGGCGGGAACACTTCGAGCAACGGTTTGCGCAGCGCGGCAGCTACCGTGTCGGCATCGACCGGCAGTTCCGGATCGGCGCACAGGCTCATGACGAGGTCGGTACCCACGTTCGAGGTCAGGATGATGACGGTATTGCGGAAGTCGATCTGCCGTCCTTCGCCGTCCTCCATGCGCCCCTTGTCGAACACCTGGAAGAACAGCTCGTGCACATCGGAGTGCGCCTTTTCGATTTCGTCGAGCAGCACCACGCTGTACGGACGGCGGCGCACCGCCTCGGTCAGCACGCCGCCCTCGCCGTAGCCGACATAGCCCGGCGGCGCGCCCTTGAGGGTGGAAACCGTGTGCGCCTCCTGGAATTCGCTCATGTTGATGGTGATGAGATTCTGCTCGCCGCCGTAGAGGAACTCGGCCAGCGCGAGCGCGGATTCGGTCTTGCCGACGCCGGACGGCCCGCACAGCATGAACACGCCGATCGGCTTGTTCGGGTCGTCGAGCCGGGCGCGCGAAGTCTGGATGCGGCGCGCGATGGTGGTCAGCCCGTGCCGCTGCCCGATCACCCGGCGTTCGAGATTGTCGACGAGGTCGAGCACCGCCTGGGCCTCGTTGCGCAACATGCGGCCCACCGGGATGCCCGTCCAGTCCGCGACGACCGAAGCGATGGCCTGGTCGTCGACCGCCGCCAGCACGAGGGCGCGTTCGCCACGGATGTCCGCGAGGTCTTTTTCCAGCGTTTCCAGTTCGGCGAGAAGTTCGTCGCGCGACGCGGCGGGCGTCGGCGGGGTTTCGGCGCGCGGAGCCGCCGTTTCCACCTTCGTTTCGGCGGCGGCGTTTTCCGGCACGGCGGCACCTTCTTCGGTGCCTTCGGCGGGTTTTTCGCCGTCCGTGGGCGCGGCGAGCCGTTCGCGCAATTCGACGATGCGCACGATCAGCGCCTTCTCTTTTTCCCAACGCTGTTCCAGCTCGCTCTTACGCGCCGCCAGCTCCGCGAGTTGGGCGTCGATCTCGCCGCTGCGCCGGGCATTGCCGATACCGGCGGCGGTTTCCTGGCGCAACATCTCGCGTTCGTGTTGCAGGACGTCGATGTGCCGCTGGCAGTCTTCCAGCTCGCCCGGCGTCGTATGCTGGCTGATTGCCACGCGCGCGGCGGCGGTGTCCAGCAGGCTGACGGCCTTGTCGGGCAGTTGCCGCGCCGGAATGTAGCGGTG
Organism: Azoarcus sp.; assembly: GCA_031276015.1. Classification (GTDB taxonomy): domain Bacteria; phylum Pseudomonadota; class Gammaproteobacteria; order Burkholderiales; family Rhodocyclaceae; genus WRNU01. The sequence goes on along the minus strand of JAISNX010000159.1, from coordinate 5,738 downwards.
CGACAGGGAAACCGCCGAGCGAATGGCACTGTCGAGCACCCGCACGCCATGGTGCTTCTGCAATGCCGTGGCGATGCCGCGCAGCATCGCCACGGCCTTCGTCTCATCCGGTTCCGCGATCTGCACGACCTGGAAGCGCCGGGTCAGCGCCGGGTCTTTTTCGATGTACTTCTTGTATTCGGCCCAGGTAGTCGCGCCGATAGTGCGCAGGGTGCCGCGCGCCAGCGCCGGTTTGAGCAAATTGGCGGCATCGCCCGTGCCTGCCGCGCCGCCCGCGCCGATCAGGGTGTGGACTTCGTCGATGAACAGGATGATCGGTTTGGGGGAATGCTGCACCTCCTCGATCAACTGGCGCAGGCGCTGCTCGAATTCCCCTTTCATGCTCGCGCCTGCTTGCAGGAGGCCAATATCGAGCGAGCGCAATTGCACGCCTTGCAGGCTCGGCGGCACGTCGCCGCTGGCGAGGCGTTGCGCGAAACCTTCGACCACGGCGGTCTTGCCCACGCCCGCCTCGCCGGTGAGCAGCGGGTTGTTCTGACGCCGCCGCATCAGGATGTCGATCATCTGGCGGATTTCGTCGTCGCGCCCGGTCACGGCGTCGAGTTCACCCTTGGCGGCGCGCTCGGTCATATCGGTAGTGAATTTATGCAGGGCTTCCTGCTTGCCCATGGCGGCGGGGGCCATTGCGCCGGAAGTCTCGCCGGGCGCGGCGCTGTCACCGAAAGCCTGTTCCGTGCTTGCCGCGCCCGCTTCGGGGCTGTCCGCCACCAGCGAGGCCAGTTTCGCCTGCATATCATCGACGTCGATCCGGGTGAATTGCGGCGATAGCGCCAAAGTCGTGCCGCGCAGGGTTTTATCGGTCAGGAGCGCGAACAGCAGATGCGCACTCCTGACCGCCGTGGCACCGAAGGTGAGCGAGGCGCTGACCCAGGCCCGCTCGGTTGCCAGGTCGATGTCGCCGGACAAATCCTCGATTGCCAGCGCCCCGTTGGGCAGGCGTTCGAGCACGGCGAGCAGGTCGGCGGCCAGCTTGCCGCCATCCACACTGTAATGTCGCAGGATGCGGTGCATATCGCTGTCGTCGAGCTGGATCAACTGATAGAGCCAATGGCTGAGTTCGACATAGGGATTGCCACGCAACTTGGCGAACACGGTCGCCGATTCGATGGCTTTGTGCAGGACGGGGTCGAGTTTTCCGAAAAGTGCGACACGGCTGATTCTGGACATAATTACCTCGGTGGTTTTCAGTTTTGAACAAAATTCCCAAACGGGGCGAAGCATACCAGCCTTGCCCCGAACATATTGACGGCGATCATGCCGTCGGCGCGCCCGCGCGTTCCCCGCGAAGCGGAAAAATCACAACCAAGTATGGCAGGTAGTTGGACGTGGAAAACCAGTGCGGGCACGGAAGACGAAAAGGCAAACGCATGATGAGCACAAAGATGAGTCGTGCGGAAAGTGCCCATAGATTACCATCGATGAACGGCAATTCTGTAGATGCCCGGAGAATGCGCCGGGCATCTCAATGGATTGACGATGAATCACGGCGCGCAAGCGCGCGGGAAAACCAAACTAAAGATAAAACCCTGAACAAGCGTCATTGCGAGGCCCGAAGGGACGTGGCAATCCATGCAGCGGAGCCATCACCCGAAGCGTTGGGGCAATGCGGAACCGCCGTGTGGATTGCCACGGGCCTACGGCCCTCGCAATGACGAGGTGGGGGGATGGCTGCGGGGTTGGGGGCTTTGCGATGCCGGTTCATGTCGTCATTGCGAGGCGCGAAGCGCCGTGGCAATCCATACGCCGCACTGATGGCACTGCCTCGCTTGCAATGGTGATTGCGCCGATCGGCGTTCCACGTTCCATTAACGTCAACATACAAACAGGAATGATTGACGGCACCCCCGGAGTACGGCCAGAATTTTCGTGCCGTTCCCAACCAGAGAGAAAACACCATGAATATCCAGGATCGCATCCGCGAACAAGTCACCGCCAACCCCGTGGTGCTGTACATGAAAGGCACGCCGCAGTTCCCGCAGTGCGGCTTTTCGTCGAGCGCCGTGCAAACGCTCAAAGCTTGTGGCGTCAAGGATTTCCTTGCCGTCAACGTCCTCGCCGACGAGGAACTCCGCCAGGGCATCAAAACCTACGCCAACTGGCCGACCATCCCGCAGCTCTACATCAAGGGCGAATTCATCGGCGGCAACGACATCATGCGCGAAATGCGCAAAAGCGGCGAATTGCAGGAATTGCTCAAAAGCGTCGGCGTCATTGCCTGACCTCCCGCGCCGGAAAGGCGCGGCAACCCCCCGAACCGTGTGGCGGGCATCGCGTCGAACGGTCGGGAAGTCGGGAAACATGCAACAATTCATTCCGCGCGCACGGATGCCCGTGCGCGCATTCTCTTTCGTACCCCATGGAACACAATCTCACCCTGATAAGTACCATCGCAGGCGGTTTCGGCATGGCCCTCGTACTGGGCCTCGTCGCCGAACGGCTGCGGGTGCCCGCGCTGGTCGGCTACCTGGTCGCGGGCGTCATCCTCGGCCCCGCCACCCCCGGCATCGTCGCGGATCAGGGCATCGCCTCCCAACTCTCGGAAATCGGCGTCATGTTGCTGATGTTCGGCGTCGGGCTGCACTTCTCCCCCGGTGACTTGCTGGCGGTCAAGCGCATCGCCATCCCCGGCGCAGTGGCGCAAATGGGGCTGGCAACGCTGCTCGGCATGCTGTTGGCGAAGTGCTGGGGCTGGCACTGGGGCAGCGCGTTCGTGTTCGGGCTGTCGCTGTCCTGCGCCAGCACCGTCGTCCTGCTCAAGGCTCTGGAAGCGCAAGGCAGCCTGGAAAGCATGAATGGCCGCATCGCCATCGGCTGGCTGGTCGTGGAAGACCTTGCAACCGTGCTGGCCCTGGTGCTGTTGCCGCCGTTGGCAAGCCTGCTCGGCGACAACGGCGAAGCCCTCGCCGCCACGGGCGAAACCGCCGCGCAAGGCTCATTCTGGACAGCCATCGGCATCACCCTGCTGCGCGTGTCCGCCTTCATCCTCCTCATGCTCGTCGTGGGGCAGCGCCTCATCCCCTGGCTGCTGCGGTACGTGGAACGCACCGGCTCGCGCGAACTCTTTACCCTCTCCGTCATCGCCACCGCCATCGGCATCGCCTACGGCGCGGCGGAGTGGTTTCACGTCTCCTTTGCCCTCGGAGCCTTCTTCGCAGGCATGGTGATGCGGGAGTCGCCGCACAGTCACCGCGCGGCGGCGGAGTCGTTGCCGTTGCGCGATGCGTTCTCCGTGCTCTTCTTCGTCTCCGTCGGCATGCTGTTCGAGCCGGGCATCCTGCTGGACGCGCCCTTCAAGACCTTCGCGGTCGTCACCATCATCATCCTGGGCAAGTCGCTGGCTGCCGCCGCCCTGGTGCTGGCCTTCCGCTACCCCTTGCGCACGGCGCTCACCGTCGCCGTCAGCCTGGCCCAGATCGGCGAATTCTCCTTCATCCTTGGCGGACTGGGCATGAACCTCGGGCTGCTCACCAAGGAAGGCATGAGCCTCATCCTCGCCGCCTCCCTCATTGCCATCGCCCTCAACCCGCTGCTCTTCGCCGCCATCCCCGCCATGCAACGCTGGCTGCTCGACCGCTACGATTGGGCGCGCCGCCTCGACCGACGCGAAGCCCCCTTCACCCAACTGCCCACGGACATCGACCGCAAGGCGCTCGAAGGCCAGGTTGTCCTGGCCGGATATGGCCGGGTCGGGCAACGCATCGCCGGGTCGCTCACGGAACACGGCATTCCCTTCGTCATTGCGGAGCAGAACCGCGAATGCGTGGAAAAACTGCGCAAAAAAGGCATCCCCGCCGTCTGGGGCGATGCCGCCGAACCTGCCGTGCTCATCCAGGCCCACATCGCCAAGGCCGCGATGCTGGTGGTGGCGACGCCTTCGCTTCCGGATACCTGCAAGATGGTCGAAACCGCCCGCACCCTAAACCCGGACATCGAAATCGTCGCGCGCACCCACAACGACAAGGAAAAACAGTCCCTGAACGACGAAGGCATCGGCGCAGTGTTCTTTGGCGAAGAAGAACTCGCCCGGAGCATGTGCCGCCACGTGGTCGAACGTTTCTCGCCGGGCGTGCAGGTCAGCAGGCGGCGCGTCGCCATGGCGGAAAAATAACGCGCGCCTCCGCCGCGGGCGGCGCGGTTTTCACCGACAGGAGGGCAGCATGACATCCACTCTTTCACGTCTGGCTTTCCTCGCCTTGTGGTTTTCGGCGGCCTGCGCCCGTGCCGCCGAACCGTTGCCTACCCTTGGCGCGAGCACCGAAAACCTCACCGTCTCCGGCCTGTCCTCGGGCGGTTTCATGGCCGTGCAATTCCACGTCGCCCATTCCGCGCTGGTGCGCGGCGCGGGCGTGCTCGCAGGCGGGCCGTACTACTGCGCGCGGGGCAGTGCCATCCGGGCGCTTTCCTCGTGCATGTCACCCAACTTCTTCCTGCCCGCGCCCAAACCGGCAGTCCTGCGCGAAGAAGTGGAAAAGCAGGCGGCGGCGCGCCGCATCGACGCGCCCGCCAACCTGGCCGCCAGCCGCGTCTGGCTCTTCTCCGGCGGGCGGGATTCGCTCGTGAAAAGCAGCGTGGTCGATGCCACCCGAGCTTTCTACCTGCAATGGCTGCCCGAATCCGCCCTTGCCTACGAGCGCCTGCCCGATGCCGGGCACGCCATGATCGCGCCACGGGCGAAAGACGCCCGCGCCTGCGAAGCGACCGCGCCGCCCTATATCAACCATTGCGGCGATTTCGACGCGCCGGGTCGCCTGCTCGCGCATCTGCTGGGCGAATTGCGTCCTCCCGCGCCCGTCGTGGGCGGGGAACTGCTCGCCTTCAAGCAAGGCGAATTCATCCGCCCGGAAGCGGGCATGGCGGACACCGCCTACATTTACCTCCCCACCGGCTGCCGCGCGGGTGGCTGCCGCATTCACATCGCCTTCCACGGCTGCCGCCAGAATGCCGAAAGCTCGGGCGAAACCTGGGCGCGGGAATCCGGCTACAACTCCTGGGCCGAAAGCAACCGCCTGATCGTCCTCTACCCGCAGACCGCCTCCGCCAAAGAGCCGAATGGATGCTGGGATTGGTGGGGCTACACGGGCGCGGACTATCACCTTCAGTCCGCCCCGCAAATCGAGGCCGTGCAGCGCATGATCGAGCGGCTGGCGGCGGCAAGGCCCGCGCCATGACGCCGTAACAGATCGTCCGTCTTGGCCACCGTGCTGGATCGCCGCGCTTCGCCTGTAATGACGAAGGTCTTGGGCATTGCGATGCCATCCATGTCAAGCCTCGCAATGACAGGAACGAAGGACAAAAAACCACAGCACGTATTGCCCAAAGCATAGAATGCAGGCATGATCTCGCCTTCATCCCATCGCGGCATACGTCATGTCCCACCCCAATACCCCACACGACGCGTTTTTCAGGAAACTTCTCTCCCATCCCGAGACCGCGCGGGACTTCCTGAGCATCCACCTTCCCCCATCGCTGCGCGCGGTCTGCGACCTCGACACCTTGCGCGTCGCACCCGGCTCCTTCGTCGAACCGGGCATGCACGCCCTTCATTCCGACATCCTCTATTCCCTGCGCACCACGCACGGCAACGGCTTCATCTACTGCCTGATCGAGCACCAGAGCACCCCAGACCCCATGATGGCCTTCCGCCTGATGCAATATTGCCTGCGCGTCATGCGTGCCCA
>JAISNX010000134.1 GCA_031276015.1 Azoarcus sp. | reverse complement strand
TTTCCATGATCTTGTTGGCCACCCTCATGGATGGGCTGAAATTCCCGTTTTTTCGGCGGTATTTGTGGCAGAGGGAGTTTCTGCCGTGTCGATATATAAAACGCAATTACGTTTTATAAAAGCCCATAGCAGCGGGCTTGCAGGGTGACACGCTGTCTGTGCGTATCTGCTGGGGCATCGTAGAAATTGCATGGCCGGATTCAGGACGGGGGTTTTGCTTCCTTGGCCTCCCACCCCGTCATTGCGAGGGCCGAAGGCCCGCGGCAATCCAGACGGCGGCGACTACCCGCACTGGCGGGCGGTTTTGCGGGAATCACGGGTATATGGATTGCCGCGGCGTTTCGCGCCTCGCAATGACGAGTGTCATCATCCGAACCGAAAACGCCCTAATTGCAGAGCACCCTGTCAGCCCCCGGAACGGGACGATCCTTGCGCGGGCCGCCCCGCGCGATGGCGCAGCCAGGTGCGCAGCCGTCGCCATTGGGCGGGATCGCCGCGTTCCCTGTCGCGTTGCGCTTCTTCCACTTCGGCGGCGATCAGCATCAGCCGCAGGCGGTGCGAACGCTCGTCCTGCCCCGTCCAGCCAAGCGCGAACCACACGACTGCCGGAAACACGACCGCGCCGGGCAAGACCTTGGCCCAGGTGTCGCCGCCACCGTCGCTTTCATGGCTTATCCGCAAGGCTCCGTCGGCGGCCAGCACGAGCGCGAGTCCGCGCTTGCGGGCTTGTGCGCGCACGGCCAGCACGGCGGACGCCAGTACGGCCAGCACGGTCGATGCCGTGAGCGCGAGCGGTAAATGCATGAGGAAAAGCGCCAGCCCCACCGCGAAATGCGCGGCCAGTATCGCGGCCAGCAATACGGGATGAGGCCGGAGCCGTATCGTCAGCGGATGCGGCCCGTCCGTCATCGCGGGGTTTCAGATGCGGCGGAACAACAGGGTGCCGTTCGTGCCGCCGAAGCCGAAGTTGTTCTTCATGGCGATGTCGATCTTCATCTCGCGCGCGACGTTGGCGCAGTAGTCGAGATCGCATTCCGGATCCTGCTCGAAGATGTTGATGGTCGGCGGCGAAATCTGGTGATGGATGGCCAGCACGGTAAAGACGGACTCCAGCCCGCCCGCGCCGCCGAGAAGGTGGCCGGTCATGGATTTGGTGGAGTTGACGACCAGCCGGGCGGCGTTGTCGCCCCCGAAAACGCGCTTGATCGCTTCGGTTTCGTTTTTGTCGCCAAGCGGCGTCGATGTGCCGTGCGCGTTCAGGTATTGCACCTGGTCGGCGTTGAGTCCGGCATCTTTCAGCGCGTTCCGCATGCTGCGGCAGGGGCCGTCGGTGTCCGGCGCGGTGATGTGGTAGGCGTCGCCGCTCATGCCGAAGCCGATCAGTTCGGCGTATATCCGCGCGCCGCGCTGTTTGGCGTGTTCGTATTCTTCGAGCACGAGGACGCCGGAGCCTTCGCCGACGACGAAGCCGTCGCGCCCGATGTCCCAGGGACGGCTGGCAGTGGCGGGGTCGTCGTTGCGGGTCGACAGGGCCTTGGCGGAGCCGAAGCCGCCCACCGCCAAGGGCGTTACCGTCGATTCCGCACCGCCACAGATCATGGCGTCCGCGTCGCCACAGGCGATCAGACGCGCGCCCAGGCCGATGGCGTGCAGGCCCGTACTGCATGCGGTGACGACGGCAAGATTCGGCCCTTTCAGCCCGAGGAGGATCGACAGGTTCCCCGAGATCATGTTGATGATGGTGCCGGGGATGAAGAAGGGGGAGATTTTCCGCGCGCCGCCCGTGAGGAAGGTGCCGTGGATTTCTTCGATCATGGGCAGGCCGCCCATGCCCGAGCCGATGTTGACGCCGATGCGCTCGGCGTTGGCATCGGTGACTTCGAGTCCGGCGTCGCGGAATGCCTGGATGCCCGCCGCAAGCCCGTAGTGGACGAAGGTGTCCATCCGCCGGGCGTCCTTGGGGGGTACCCAGGCGGCGGCGTCGAACCCCTTGACTTCGCCCGCCATGCGGGAGGCAAAGGTGCTGGCATCGAAACGGGTGATCGGGCCGATGCCGCTTTTGCCCGCGATCAGGTTCCCCCAGGCTTCGGGGACGGTATTGCCTACCGGCGAGATGACACCCAGGCCGGTAACGACGACTCTGCGACGCGACACGAGTTACTCCGGAAAAACAGATACATTCCGCCGACCGCGAACAGTCGGCGGAGGAATCAAAAAGCGGTCAGGGCGCGGGGAATTTACTTCGTGAGATGAGCGTTGACGTAGTCGATCGCCTGTTGAACCGTGGTGATCTTCTCGGCTTCTTCGTCCGGTATTTCGCATTCAAACTCTTCCTCCAGCGCCATGACCAGTTCTACGGTGTCCAGCGAATCCGCGCCCAAATCGTCGACGAACGACGATTCGTTCTTGATCTCCGCTTCGTTTACGCTTAGTTGCTCCGCAACGATCTTTTTGACGCGCTGTTCGATGTCGCTCATGAACGAACTCCTTCCCACTGTGGGGTGTAAAAAAACTTCGGCATTCTACCAGAAACACGCAAGGACGCTACCCGCCTCGCGCACTATGTCGTGTACATTCCGCCATTGACATGGATGGTCGTCCCGGTTATGTAGGCCGCCGCGGGCGAGGCGAGAAAGGCCACGGCGGCGGCGACTTCTTCCGGCGTGCCGAGACGGCCCAGTGCGGTGTTGCTAAGCATGGCGGCGCGCACGGTTTCCGGCAGACCTTGTGTCATCAGGGTGTCGATGAATCCCGGTGCCACGCAGTTGACGGTGATGTTGCGGCTGCCCAGTTCCCGCGCGAGCGAGCGGCTCATGCCCGCCACGCCCGCCTTGGAGGCGGCGTAGTTGGCCTGCCCGGCATTGCCGGTGCTGCCGACGACGGAGGTGATGTTGATGATGCGGCCCGCGCGCGCTTTCATCATGCCGCGCATAACGAGCCGCGTCATGCGGAATACGGCCTTGAGGTTGACGTCGATGACGGCATCCCATTCTTCGTCTTTCATCCGCATGGCGAGGTTGTCGCGGGTGATGCCCGCGTTGTTGACGAGGATGCCGATGCTGCCGAATTCTTTTTCGATGTCCGCCACGGCGGTTTCGCAGGCCGGGCCGTCGGTGACGTCGAAGGGGATGGCCTTGCCTTTTATTCCGGCATCGTGCAGGGCCTGCGCCAGTTCCGCGGCGGTTTCGTCCGTCGTGGACGAGCCGATCACGGTTGCCCCCTGGCGTCCAAGCTCGAACGCTATGGCACGGCCAATGCCGCGCATCGCGCCCGTCACCAGTGCTGTTTGTCCTTCGAGCGAATAGTTCATGTTGTCCTCATCGCCGCAATGGCTTGTTCGAGACTCGCCGCATCGTGCGCCGAGCCGCCGTTGATGTCTTTGCTGATTCGTTTGGTCATGCCCGCGAGCACTTTGCCGGGGCCGCATTCGATGACGTGGCCCAGGCCGCGCGCAGCCATCGCCGTGACGATCTCGATCCAGCGCACGGGCGAAAACGCCTGGCGGACGAGGGCATCGCGGATTTTCTCCGGGGTTTCATGAACGGCGACGTCTACGTTGTTGAGTACGCCGATCCGGGGCCGGGAGATGTTTATCGTCGCCAGGCGTTCGCCCAGGCGTTCCGCCGCGGGTTTCATCAGCGCGCAGTGGAAGGGGGCCGATACGGGCAGCAGCACCGCGCGTTTGGCTCCCCTGGCGGTGGCGAGCGATATGGCGCGCTCCACTGCCGCCCTGGCTCCGGCAATCACGATCTGGCCCGGCATGTTGAGGTTGGCGGCTTCCACGACCTCGCCCTGCGCGGCTTCGGCACAGGCGGCGCGAACGTCGTCGGCGTCCAGCCCCATGATGGCCGCCATGCCGCCTTCGCCCGCCGGAACGGCGTCCTGCATGGCCTGGGCGCGAAAGCGTACCAGCGGCACGGCGTCGGCGAAATCCAGCGCCTCCGCCGCGACCAGGGCCGAATATTCGCCCAGGCTGTGCCCGGCCAGCAGGTCGGGCAGCGGGCCGCCCGCCGCCCGCCAGGCGCGGTATACCGCTACACCGGCGGTCAGCATCAGGGGCTGCGTGTTGACGGTCAGCGCGAGGCGCTCGGCTGGCCCTTCGAGCGCCATCCGCCATAAATCCTCGCCGAGCGCCGACGAGGCTTCGTCGAATGTTTCGCGGATGACCGGGACGTCGCCGTAAACGTCCATCATCCCGACGGATTGCGACCCCTGACCGGGAAATACCAGTGCGAAAGTCATTTTTTCTCCGTTGATAAAGCTGGGACGCCGCTCAGAAGTCGATCAGCGCCGCGCCCCAGGTGAAGCCGCCGCCAACGCCTTCGATCACGATCCGTTGTCCGGCGCGTATCTGCCCGGCGCGCACCGCGCAGTCCAGCGCAATCGGCACCGAGGCCGCCGAGGTGTTGCCGTGGCGGTCGACGGTGGTGACGACCTTGTCCATCGGCAAGCCCAGACGCCGGGCCGTTGACTGGATGATGCGGATGTTGGCCTGATGCGGCACCAGCCAGTCGATGCTCGCCTGCGGCACTCCGGCGAGCGCGATGACTTCCTGCGCCACGTCGCCGAGCACCTTGACGGCGAACTTGAACACGGCCTGCCCGTCCATGCGCAGAAAAGGATCGCCCGTCACCTTGCCCGCGGCGACGTTGCCGGGCACACACAGTATGGCGTTGTGGCGGCCATCCGCATGGAGCGCCGTGGCACGCACGCCGGGGGTGGAAGAAGCTTCCAGCACCACCGCGCCCGCGCCGTCGCCGAAGAGCACGCAGGTGCCGCGATCCGCCCAGTCGAGGATGCGCGAAAACACTTCCGCGCCGATCACCAGCGCCCGGCGATGGCTGCCGGAGGCGATGAATTTCTCCGCGATCGCCAGCCCGTAGACAAAGCCGCAGCACACGGCCTGCACGTCGAACGCCGCGCCGCCGTTCCGGATGCCCAGACCTGCCTGCACCAGCGTTGCCGTGCTCGGAAAGATGTAATCCGGCGTGGAGGTCGCCACGATGACGAGATCAATATCGTCGACCGCGCAGCCCGCGGCCTCGATGGCCCGCCGCGCCGCGACGAGCGCCAGTTCGCTCGCCGTCACGCCGGGCGCGGCGAAATGGCGGGCGCGGATGCCCGTGCGGGCCACGATCCACTCGTCCGAGGTCTCGATGCCGCGCGCGACCAGATCGTCGTTCGTCACCGGCTCTCCCGGCAGATAACTGCCCGTGCCGACGATTGTCGAATGAATCATGCGGGCTGCTCTCCGTTCGCGCCCGTAATGGCCGCCACCCGGTCGCCGATGCGCTCGACCAAACGGTCGCTGGCGGCGCTGGCGGCGCGGGCAAGCGCCTGTTCAAAGGCAAAGACATCCGCCGAGCCGTGGCTCTTGACCACGATGCCGCGCAGGCCGAGCAGCACCGCGCCGTTGTAGCGCCTCGGGTCTGCCCGGCGCTTGAAACGCCGGAGCACCGGCCAGGACAGCGCCCCCATCAGGCGCGAAAGCGGGCCGCGATTGAATTCTTCGCGCAGGAAGGTTGCCAGCATCAGCGCCAAGCCCTCCGTCACCTTGAGCGCCACGTTGCCGACGAAGCCATCGCAGACCACGACATCGGTCGTGCCCCTGTAAATGTCGTCGCCTTCCACGTTGCCGTAAAAATTGAGATTGCTGGCGCGCAGCAGTTCGGTGGCCTGCTTGGTCACTTCGTTGCCCTTGATTTCTTCGGAGCCGACATTGAGCAGGCCCACCGAGGGACGCTCGGAATGATCGAGCACCGAGGCGAGCACCGTCCCCATGATGCCGAACTGGAGCAGATGCGCCGCCGTGCAATCCACATTCGCGCCCAGGTCGATCGCGTAGGTGTGCCCCACGACCGTGGGCAGCGCAAAGCAGATCGCCGGGCGGTCGATGCCCGGCAGCGTCTTGAGCACGAAGCGCGAAATCGCCACCAGCGCGCCGGTATTCCCCGCCGACACCGCCACCTGCGCCCGACCCGACTTGACCTGCTCGATGGCCACGCGCATCGAAGAATCCTTCTTCGCGCGCATCGCGCTCACCAGCGACTCGTCCATGCCGATCACCTGTTCGGCATGATGGATGCGCAAACGCGCCCCGAAGCCCGTGGCTGCCTCGCCCACCAGCGGCTTCAAGACCTCCTCGCGCCCGACCAGCACCGCGTTCATCGCGGGATGATCTCGCAAAAAAGCCAGCGTGGCGGGCACGGTCACGGACGGGCCGTGATCCCCGCCCATACAGTCGACCGCGACAGTGACAGTGACACTCATCGAATTCTCGTCATCGAAAGAAACGGTGCGAAAAAAACGGCGCGGGCATTCCGCGCCCCGCGCCGCCTTCCCATGAGCAATCCCTGTGCTTACTCGTCCCTGCCCTTGGTGACCTTCTTGCCGCGGTAAAAACCGCTCGGGCTGATGTGATGCCGCAAATGCACCTCGCCCGTCTCCTGCTCGACGGCCAGCGCGGGCGCGGTCAGAAAATCGTGCGCGCGATGCATGCCGCGCTTGGACGGGGACTTCTTGTTCTGCTGGACAGCCATGAAACACTCCTGAATACAAATTACCTGCCACCGCCACGCAGGCCGACAAGCACGCCAAACGGCGATTCTCCACACGCCTCGCCGGACGTTTCCGCCCGGCGCGACACGCCACAATCTTCATGCCGGGGCGCTATCGGCAGCGCGAGGATGATTTCATCCTCCACCAGCGAGAGCACATCGACATCGCCATCGACCTCGATCACATCGAACTCGTCGTTTTCCGGATCGTCGCCGGGCGAAACCTGCCCGGCGCGCACCGGCTGCAACGCCGCATCGAGCGCCAGAGGCCACGCCATGCCTTCGAGACAACGCTGGCACAGCAACACCAGCCGCCCGGTCACGTTCAGATCGAGCCGCAAACCGCCTTCCGCGTCGACCCGCCCGGCAAGCCGCCAACGCACCGCGCCGACGTCATCCGCGAGCCAATCGGCAAGACGACCGAAACTTGCCACGGGCGTCTCGCCTTCCAGCACGCCGCCCTCGGCGGCAAACCGGAAAACATCAGCGATCCGTTCCTGCGCCATTCCGAATCCGCCTCGTGCCTTGCCCGGACATAATCGACGGATAGTATTATCCTTTTCCGCCACTGTCAAAGCCCCCCTGTTACGTGTCCGCGCCGACGCCATGTCCCTGCCTTTTCCCGCCCTCGTCCTCGCATCCACCTCGGCCTACCGCCGCCAGTTGCTCGAACGCTTCGGACTGCCCTTCGAGACCTGCGCCCCGCACATCGACGAAACCCCCTTGGCCGGTGAAACACCGCCCCGACTCGCCGAACGACTGGCGCTCGCCAAGGCCCGCGCCGTCGCCCGCCAGCGGCCCGGCGCACTCGTCATCGGCAGCGACCAGACCGCCGCCCTCGGCGCGGAAACCTTCGGCAAGCCCGGCTCACTCGACAAGGCCGCCGCGCAACTGCGGCGCATGAGCGGCAAGGATGTGCTCTTTCACACCGCCGTCGCCCTCATCGACGGGCGCAACCACCACGAGCAATGCGAAACCGTCCTCACCTGCGTGCGCTTCCGCACACTGGGCGAGGACGAAATCCGCCGCTATCTCGAACGCGAACCGGCCATCGACTGCGCGGGCAGCGCCAAATGCGAAGGACTGGGCATCGCGCTGCTCGATGCGCTTTCCGGCGACGATCCCACCGCCCTCATCGGCCTGCCATTGATTGCGCTTGCCCGCATGCTGCGCGCGGCGGGGCTGGCGCTGCCGTGAGCGCCACACCGGGTGCCCGCTCCGCCAGCGGAACACCGGGCGCGCTCGTCCTCATTCCCGTCGCCCTGGGCGATGCGCCCTGGCCGGACTTCCTCCCCATCAGCGTCCAGCAGCATGCCGCGCAAATCCGCCACTTCGTCGTCGAAAACGCCCGCAGCGCCCGCGCCCACCTGAAACGGCTGGACTTCCCCGGCGTGCTGTGCGACACCGACATCCGCGAACTTCCCGCCGAAGCGGGCGACGATGTGCTCGACGCCCTGCTCGCTCCCGCGCTCGCGGGCGAGGACATCGGCCTCATGTCGGATGCGGGCTGCCCCGCCGTCGCCGATCCCGGCGCTAAACTTGTCGCCCGCGCGCATGCCCTCGGGCTACGGGTCGCCCCGCTGGTCGGCCCCTCGTCGATCCTCCTCGGACTCATGGGTTCCGGCCTCAATGGCCAGAGCTTCGCCTTTCACGGCTACCTGCCGGTTGCCGACGAGGCCCGCAACCGCCAGTTGCGCAATCTCGAAGACGAATCCCGCCGTCTCGGGCGCACACAAATCTTCATCGAAACGCCCTACCGCAACGAGCGCCTGTTCGCCGCCCTGCTCCGCGTCTGCCAGCCGCGCACCCGGTTATGCGTCGCGCGCGACCTCGCTGCGCCAGGCGAATACCTGCGCACCCTCGCCATCGCCGACTGGCGCAAAACCCCACCGCCCATACTCGCCAAACGGCCTGCATTGTTCCTGCTGCTGGCGCGATGAGCGCCTGCCGGAAACGACAGCGCCACATCAAAACGGACTGGCATACCACGGCGCTACGCGCTTCGCAGTGACAACCGGAATGTCATGGCAATACCCGAACCCTCGCACAATCCACAAAACGTCTTGTCGACGTAGTAGCGGTTTTCTTCGCGGATTTTGGCGAAGGTCTGGATGCAGATAGGCAGTTTTCTTGCGGGTTATGGCAAGGCCCGCCGCGGACGGTGTGGAAATGCCAGCACTATACCGCGAAGCGTCGCGCCTGCTTTTCCGTCCAGTAATCCGATGACGCGGATACAGCGGTCGGACGGGCAGCGGTGACTGAACATCTACGGCGCGCACACCACGCCGTTCCACAATCTGCCGCCAAGCGTCGGCGCGTTCATCAGCCCGAACAGGCCGAAGCCCAGCACCAGCAGGCCCGCGAGCAGGCGCACCTTGCCGTTGCGGGTAAATTCGCGGAAACGCCCGAGCAGCAGACCGGCAAGCAGCAGATTGGGCAGGGTGCCGAGGCCGAAAGCCAGCATCAGCCCCGCGCCGCGCCAGGCGGAGCCTGTCATGAGGGCGGTGGTCAGCGCCATGTAGACCATCCCGCAGGGCAGGAACCCCCAAAGCGCGCCGAGCGGCAGGGCTTGCGCCACCGTGCGCACCGGCAGGAAGCGGCGCGTCGCGGGCTGGATGCGCCGCCACACGACTTGCCCGGCGCGTTCGAGCGGGGCCAGGAAGCGGGTGAAACCGGCTAGGTACAGGCCCAGCGCGACCAGCATCAGGTTGGCGAGCACGTAGAGGACGATTTGCACCGGCATCATGCCGTCGTAGAGCATGCCAAGCGAACCCAGTGCGCCCAACGCGCCGCCAGCGGCAGTGTAGGAGAAGATACGGCCAAGGCTGTAGGCGAGATGCAGGGGCCATTGCCTGCCGCGCACCCATCCGCGCGCGGAACCGGCGGCGGGCGATGGCTGCGCCACTTGCATGGAAAGCGCGCCGACGATGCCGCCGCACATCGACACGCAATGGACGCCGCCCAGAAGGCCGATCAGGAATACGGCGAGATAGCCGGTTTCGGGCATGGAAAGCTCACAGGACGCACGACCAGGACGGGCACAGCGGATCAGATCACGCGGGAGTAACGCTTGCGCTCGCGGTCGGTACGCAGATAGCGGTCGAACACCATGGCAATCGCGCGCACCAGAAGCCGCCCCGCTGGCAGCACGGTAATCCAGTCGTCCTCGACCCTGACGAGTCCGGCGGCTTCCATGTCGCCGAGGTCGGACAGTTCCTCACGGAAATAATCCTTGAAGTCGATGAGATGCGCGATCTGTATCGACTCTATCGACAGGGAGAAATGGCACATCAGGGACTGGATGATCGAGCGTCGCAGCAGATCGTCGGCGGTCAGCTCGATGCCGCGCAGCACCGGCAGTTCGTCACAGTCGAGCGCATCGTAATACTCATCGAGCGTTTTCCGGTTCTGCGCATACACCGGGCCGACCTTGGCGATCGACGACACCCCGAAAGCCAGCATGTCGCATTCGGCCTGGGTCGAGTAGCCCTGGAAGTTGCGATGCAGCCTCCCCTGCCGTTGCGCCACGGCGAGTTCATCGTCCGGCTTGGCGAAGTGATCCATGCCGATATAGACATACCCCGCCGCCGTCAGGTGGTCGATTGCCCGGCGCAGGATTTGCAGCTTGATGTCCGGCCCCGGCAGGTCGCCCTGCTGGATGCGCCGTTGCGGCTTGAAAAGGCCCGGCAAGTGCGCGTAGCTGTAAAGCGAAATACGGTCGGGCGAAAGCTCCACCACTTTTTCGAGCGTTCGGCTGAAGCTGGCAAGGTTCTGCCTGGGCAGCCCGTAGATCAAGTCCATGCTGATCGAACGGAACCCCGTGGCGCGCGCCGCTTCCATCACCAGTCGGGTTTCGTCGAAGCTCTGCACGCGGTTGGTGGCGATCTGCACGTCCTCTGCGAAATCCTGCACACCGACGCTCATGCGGTTGAGTCCCAGGGTGGCGAGCAATTCGACGGTATCGAAACCGACCTTGCGCGGATCAACCTCGATCGAATATTCGCCGTTGGGCACAAGCTCGAAATGCTCGCGCACCGACGCCATCAGGCGGTGCAGTTCGTCGTGCGACAAAAAAGTCGGTGTCCCGCCGCCCAGGTGAAGCTGCGTCGCCTGCCGCGTTCCGCCCAGCGCCGCGACCTGTAGACGAATCTCCCGATCCAGGTAATCCAGATACTTCGCCGACTGGCCGTGATCCTTGGTGATAATTTTATTGCAGCCACAGTAATAGCAGATCGTGTTACAGAAAGGGATGTGGAAGTATAATGAGAGCGGTCGGCTGACACCGCCGACCGCTCGCTTCCCCAGCCAGTCAATCAACGCTCGCGCGTTGAACGCTTCGACGAAGCGGTCCGCGGTGGGATACGATGTGTAACGAGGCCCGTTGATGTCGAAGCGACGAATCAGTTCAGGGTCGAAAATAAGCTCGTGATGGCTGGTCATGGATGTGCTGCTCAGAGATTTTGACGATGGCAGAAAACTATCGCTCTCTGGTTGACATGGATCAACCGCGCGAATAACGATAACGCTCCCAACCAGAGAGTGTACTGTCAAATGATGGCAACAGTGCCCATGACTGTCGCAGGACTCAAAAAAGCCTGTTCCCAATGCAATCTGCTTGAATTGTGCCTCCCGTTCGGGATGATCGACTCGGACATCCACCGCCTCGACGAACTGGTGGGTGCGCGACGCAAGATCAAGCGCCACCAGCCGCTCTACCGCACCGGCGACCTGTTCGAGGCCATATACGCCATACGCATCGGTTCCTTCAAGACCGATGTCCTGCTCGAAGACGGGCGCGAGCAGGTCACGGGTTTCCAGATGACCGGCGAAATCCTCGGCCTCGACGGCATTAGCACCGAGTTGCACTCCTGCAACGCCATCGCCCTCGAAGACAGCGAAGTCTGCGTGATCCCCTACGCCAAGCTCGAAGAACTCGCCCGCGTCATCGAAGGGCTACAGCACCAGTTCCACAAGGTCATGAGCCGCGAGATCGTGCGCGACCACGGCGTGATGATGCTGCTTGGCTCGATGCGCGCCGAGGAACGGCTGGCCGCCTTCCTGCTCAACATGTCGCAACGCTTCACGGCGCGCGGGTTTTCGGCCTCCGAATTCCACCTGCGCATGACGCGCGAGGAAATCGGCTCCTATCTGGGGCTGAAACTCGAAACCGTCTCGCGCGCCTTCTCCCGCTTCCAGGACGAAGGACTGGTCGCCGTGCAGCAAAAACACATCCGCATTCTCGACAACAGCCGCCTCAAAAAACTTATCCAGCACCAACCAAGCGTGCGATGATCATGACATCGATTCCGGCGGGAAAATCCCGCCTTGGGAAACCGGGGAAATGCCGATCAAGTCATCGTCATTGCGAGCAACGCGGTGCCGCCAGTGCACGCAGTGGATTGCCACGCTTCGCTCGCAATGACGATTAGTTTAACCGGCGTTTTCTCAGCCTTGCAGTAGCGACAACACGTTTTGCGGCAAGGCATTGGCCTGGGTCAGCATGGCGACCCCCGCCTGTTGCAGCACCTGCGCCCGCGCAAGCTTCGCCGTCTCCGCCGCGTAATCGGCATCCATGATCCGGCTGCGCGCCGCCTCGGTGGCTTCGTGCGCCGCCGACAATTGGGTCAACACCCCCTCGAAACGGTTCTGGATCGCCCCCAGCGACGCGCGATTGGTGTTCAGCGTGTTAATCATCGAGTCGATTTCGGAGATCGCGCTCAAGGCATTCTCCCCTGTCGACCCGGTAATGGCATGCGACAAAACGCTGATGTCCACCTTGGCGATGCTGATGTCGATCTGCGATTCGCCGGTCGTGGTCGCCCCGACCTGGAACGTCACGCCACCCGAGAACGTCCCGTCCAGCAACATTTTCTGATTGAAATTGGTGGCGCTGACCACGCGGGCAATTTCAGACTTCAGTTCCTCAAACTCGGTATCCAACGCGGAACGGTTATCTTCATCGTATTGCCCCGAAGCCGCCTGCACCGCCAGATCGCGCATCCGTTGCAGGTGCTCGCCGATCACGTTCATGCCCGCCTCGGCGGTCTGCGCCAGCGAAATGCCGTCGTTGGCATTGCGGATCGCCACGGTCATGCCGCGCGACTGCGAATTCATCTTCTCGGCCACCGCCAGGCCGGCCGCGTCGTCCTTGGAACTGTTGACCCGAAGGCCGGACGACAAGCGTTGCAGCGC
>JAISNX010000171.1 GCA_031276015.1 Azoarcus sp. | reverse complement strand
GCGGCCTGCCGCGCTTTTTCCGCTTCCCGCGTGGCGTAGGTCGATACGGTGGCGGTAAAGCCGGTTTTCCTGACGGTTTCGATCAGTTGTTCGACACCGATTGCGTCCGGCGCAAAACGGACATGTGCGCGTTCGGCGGCGAAGTTGACGGTGGCTTCGACGCCGGGGAGTTTGTTGAGTTGCCGTTCGACACGCGCGGCGCAGGCGGCGCAGGCCAGGCCGCCGAGCGCGAATTCCACGGTCTGCCGCCCAGACGGGGCGGCGGAGTCGGAAAGGGTTTCGGGAGAAATTTCCCGTGTCACAGAGGTCATTGTTTGTCCAGCCGTTCAGAATCCTTTGGGCGTCTGCGCGCAAGAGCAGGTCGGGGCGTTTTCTCCGTCGCGGATCGCGGAAAGAATCGGGCAACATTCCAGCGGGCCGTGACCCGGACAGGCCGCCACCAGACTGGCAAGCCGGGCGCGGATGTTTTCGAGGCGCGCGATTTGCCCTTCGATCTCCGCAAGACGGCGGCTGGCGCGCGCTTTCACGCCTGCGATACCGGATTCGGTGTCGGAAGAAAGCCTGAGCAGGTCGGCAATTTCTTCCAGACTGAACCCCAGGTCTTTCGCGCGCAGGATGAAATAGACCTGCCCGGCGGCTTCCGCGCCGTACTCGCGGTATCCCGAGGAACCCCGCCGCGGGTGCGGCAGCAGGCCCTCGCGCTCGTAATAGCGCAGCTTGTCCGCCGATACGCCGGTTTTCCTCGCCAGCTCCCCTATCGACATGGGGCGGGAGAAGGTTTCATCGCTGAGTACGCTCATCGTCACGGGAAGGTCCTTTATAAGTAAAGGTTGAAAAACAAAGGTCTGGAAAGTTAGTCTTTGAGTCGACTTCAAAGTCAAAGACTGTTTACTGATATGTTGATTCCCCCCGCGCATAAGGCAAGCGCCACAATGCCTGCGGCGCTCGAACCCGGCCCCCGACGAAAAGCGGCAACGCTTTCCCGATGCGCGGCACCGTGCCGGAACAGTACACCATCGCGCATTGTTTTCGTTACTGTCCCGCTGGACTACCGTGCGCCCGCCCCGGTTCCCATACCGTGCAGAATGAACTTTTTGTCTGTGCGTCGTATCGGCTATGATCTGCCGCATCGCAACATATGACAGCCAAAAATGTCCGTCACGATGTGGGTGCTTCTGCTGTTGCTGCTCGGGGTGATGGTGTACGGGGTGGCTGTCCACTTCTTCGCATGGCTGGAGGAAAGGCGGTACCGGAAACTGACCGGCGGCTCGCTCTTTTATCATCGCGGCAAGGTGCCCTTGCGCCCGAACGCCTACCGCGCCGTGGAACTGAAACTCTGCAATGCGCCCTGTGAAGCCGCGCTCATCATTGCCGGTAAACGCCTCCTGAAATCGGAAGCGCCCACCCTGCCCCTCGAAGGCTGCAAGCGGAAGAAATGCACCTGCCGCTACATCCAGTACGATGACCGCCGCTTCGAGCAGCGGCGCGGCGTCACGCTCTACGGTGCGCCGAAGGGCGACACGGTGACGCAAGGGGAGCGTCGCAAGATCAAGGGAGGCCGACGGGCGGAGGATTTGCCCGGCAGCACGCGGCGGAAATAGGAAGAGGCGCGGCGCGGCGGTGCCGCGATATACTTCCACGTTTTCATCGCCAGCGTTCCCCATTCCATGCAGGACAAATACCAGCCCGCCGCCGTCGAAGCCGCCGCACAGCAATACTGGGAATCCACTTCGGCCTTCCGCGCCGTCGAGGACAACGCCCGCCCCAAGTATTACTGCCTGTCGATGTTCCCCTACCCTTCGGGCAAGTTCCACATGGGGCATGTGCGCAATTACACGATCGGCGACGTGCTCGCACGCTATCACCGCATGGGCGGCTACAACGTGCTCCAGCCCATGGGGTGGGACGCCTTCGGCATGCCAGCGGAAAACGCGGCGATCCAGAACGACACCGCTCCGGCGAAATGGACTTACGCCAATATCGACTACATGCGCGGCCAGTTGAAGCGGCTCGGCTTTGCCATCGACTGGTCGCGCGAAATCGCCACCTGCCGCCCCGAGTATTACCGCTGGGAGCAATGGCTGTTCACCCGCCTGATCGAAAAGGGCCTGATCTACAAGAAGCTCGGCACGGTGAACTGGGACCCGGTGGATGAAACGGTGCTCGCCAATGAACAGGTGATCGACGGGCGTGGCTGGCGCTCGGGTGCACTGGTGGAAAAGCGCGAGATTCCCATGTATTACATGCGGATCACCGCCTACGCGGAGGAACTGCTCACGGCACTGGACGATCTGCCGGACTGGCCGGAGCAGGTCAAGCTGATGCAGAAAAACTGGATTGGCCGCTCGGAGGGCGTGGAAGCGCATTTCCCCTACGACATGGCGACGACCGGCACGGCGGGGGTGCTCAAAGTATTCACGACCCGCGCGGACACGCTGATGGGCGCGACCTACGTGGCCGTCGCCGCCGAGCATCCGCTCGCCGTGCAGGCCGCCGCGAACAATCCGGCGCTGGCCGCCTTCATCGCCGCGTGCAAACAGGGCAGCGTGGCGGAGGCCGACCTGGCGACGCAGGAAAAGAAGGGGATGGACACGGGCCTGCGGGTCGTCCATCCGCTGACGGGCGAATATCTGCCGGTATGGGTCGCCAATTACGTGCTGATGGGCTACGGCGAGGGCGCGGTGATGGCGGTGCCCGCGCACGACGAGCGCGACTTTGCTTTCGCCCGCGAGTACGGCCTGCCCATGAAGATGGTCGTGCGCTCGACCCACGGCGCTTATCGGGAAGTCTCCGCCCCGTGGATCGACGCCTACGCCGAACACGGCAAACTGGTGAATTCCGGCAAGTATGACGGGCTGGACTTCCAGGCCGCGACCGACGCCATCGCCGCCGACCTCGCGGCCAAGGGACTCGGGCAGAAGCGCGTGCAATTCCGTTTGCGGGACTGGGGCATCTCGCGCCAGCGATACTGGGGCTGTCCGATTCCGATCATCCACTGCGACGACTGCGGCGATGTTCCCGTCCCCGACGAACAGTTGCCGGTCGTGCTGCCGGAAGACGTCCGGATCACGGGACGCGGTTCGCCGCTGGCGAAAATGCCTTCGTTCCACGAATGTACCTGCCCCCGATGCGGCAAGGCGGCGCGGCGCGAAACCGACACGATGGATACCTTCGTCGAATCGTCCTGGTATTTCCTGCGCTACGCCTCCCACGACAATCCGGACGCAATGATCGACACGCGCGCGAACTACTGGGCACCCGTCGACCAGTACGTCGGCGGCATCGAACACGCCATCCTCCACCTGCTCTACTCGCGCTTTTTCACGCGCGCGATGCGCGACTGCGGACTGACGACCCTCTCCGAACCCTTCACCCGCCTGCTCACCCAGGGCATGGTGGTGGCAAACAGCTACTCCCACACGGACGAGGACGGCAAGACGCGCTGGTTCAGCCCGGCGGAGGTCGACCCCGTCACCGACGAGCGTGGCCGCCCCATCGGCGCAACATTGAAATCCGATGGCCGCCCCGTGACGCTCGGCATCGAAAAAATGTCGAAATCCAAAAACAACGGCATCGACCCGCAGGCCCTGATCGACCAATACGGTGCCGACACGGCGCGCTTCTTCATCATCTTCACCGCCCCGCCCGAACAGCAACTCGAATGGTCGGACTCCGGCATCGAAGGTGCTTCGCGTTTCCTGCGCCGGGTATGGGCATTCGCCCATGGTCTGGAGAAGAACAGCAACACGGCCGCCGCCCCGTTGCCGGAAGCACTCGCTGCCCCGCGCCGGGACATCCATCTCTACCTCAAACAAGCCAATCACGACTTCGCCCGACACCAGTTCAACACCGTCGCCTCGGCGGCGATGAAAATCCTCAACACGCTCGAAAAACTGCCGCGCGACGACGGCGCGGCAAACGCGGTCGCCCGCGAGGGCTTCTCCATCCTGCTGCGGCTGCTCTCGCCAATCACCCCGCACATCGCCCATGTGCTCTGGCGCGAATGCGGCTACGGCGACGACATCCTCGCCGCCCCCTGGCCCGAACCGCTTGCCGCCGCGCTCGCGCAGGACGAGATCGAACTCATGCTGCAAATCAACGGCAAACTGCGCGGCAGCCTCCGCGTCGCCGTTGGCGCGGGCAAGGCCGACATCGAAGCCGCCGCGCTCGACTCGGAAGCGGCGCGCAAATTCATGGACGGCCATCCCGCCAAAAAAGTGGTGATCGTCCCCGGACGCCTCGTCAACATCGTAGTCTGACAACATGACATCCACCTTCCTCTCCACCCGCCGCCTGCGTGTCGCCGCCCTTGTCCTCGGTCTCGCCCTGCTTGCCGGTTGCGGCTTCCACCTGCGCGGCCCGCAGCCCCTGGCCTTCGCCTCCATCCACATCGGCGCGGACGCCTGGTCCCCGCTCGGCATCGCGCTACGCCGCCAGATCGCCCTGAGCACCACGACCAGGGTCGAAGAAGACCCTGCCCGCGCCGAAGTCCGCCTCCAGATACTCGCCAACGAGCGCACGCGCGAAATCCTGAGCCTCACCACCGCGGGCAAAGTGCGCGAATACGAACTCGGCCAGCGAATCCGCTTCCGCCTCATAGGCCGCGACGA
Organism: Azoarcus sp.; assembly: GCA_031276015.1. GTDB lineage: Bacteria > Pseudomonadota > Gammaproteobacteria > Burkholderiales > Rhodocyclaceae > WRNU01. The sequence continues at coordinate 6,184 of JAISNX010000171.1, read as the reverse complement.
AAAAGAAGAACTGATTCCGCCCGTCAACATCACCGCGCGGCGCGAATATACCTTCAACGACGAACTGATTCTCGGCAAGGAACAAGAAGAAACCCTGCTCTACCGCGACATGGAAGACGACCTCGTGCGCCAGATCGCGCGACGGCTGTCCGCCGTGCGGCGACCGGCGGAAAACTGAGCGCAAACCCCCGCATGAACCTGCGCCCGGACGACCTCCCCGCCCGCCTCAAACAAGCGCTCGCACCGCTCTGGATCGTCCACGGCAACGAACTGCTGGTGCTGGAAGCCGCGGACGCCATCCGCGCCGCCGCCCGCAGCCAGGGCTTCGACGAGCGCGAAACCCTGGTCGTGGACACCAGCTTCCGATGGGACGCCCTCATGCTCGCCGCGGGCAACCTCTCGCTCTTCGGCGGCTCCCGGCTCATCGACCTGCGCATCCCCACCGGCAAACCCGGCAAGGAGGGCGGCGAAACATTGCAACGCTACGCCGCTGCGCCGCCTGCCGGAATCGTCACCCTGATCACCCTGCCCGTCCTCGACTGGCAAACGCGCAAAACCGTCTGGTACAAAGCCATTACCGAGGCTGGCCTCACCCTCGAATACGACACCCCGCCGCGCGAACGCCTGCCCGCCTGGATCGCCACGCGGCTGGCCGCGCAGGGCCAATCGGCCCCTGCCGAAACCCTGGAATTCATCGCGGATCACGTCGAAGGCAACCTTCTCGCCGCCCAGCAGGAAATCCGCAAACTCGGACTCCTCCACGGCGAAGGCGCGCTTACCCAGGCCGAAGTCGAAGCCGCCGTGCTCAACGTCGCCCGCTACGACACCAACATGCTCCGGCAAGCCCTCGTCGAAGGCGATCCCGCCCGCTGCATACGCCTGCTCGACGGCCTGCACGGCGAGAGCGTCCCGCCGCCATTGGTGCTATGGGCCTTCACCAGCGAAATCCGCACCCTGGCCGCATTGCGCGGCGGCAGCGACATGGGGCAGCCCCTGCCGACGCTTTTCAAGGCCGAACGCATCTTCGACCCCGCCCGCCAGCGAAGCCTCCGCACCGCCCTTGCCCGCCTCACCCGCCCTGCCCTCTCCGCAGCCCTACTCCACGCCGCCCGCATCGACCGCACGATAAAAGGACTCGCGCGCGGCGAAGTCTGGGACGAATTCCAGCATCTGGCCTTGCGTTTGTGCAGGCGCGGGGCGTAGTCACTTCGCGAAAACTATCCCCATCCGCCGCGCCACAGCCTTCAGATCCAGCACCGCCGCCTCCATAGCCTCCAGCCCCTACACCGTGGCTTTCTGAAAATCATATTTCTCATAGATCAATTTGAGGTTCTCGATTTTCTCCTTCAGCGTAATTGAAATGGACTTGGTTGTTTTAATCACCTTCATCAGTTTTTCAGTGTCTATCATTTCATTCGCAATGAAGGCGGCCTCGACCGTTTCCTTGACCACCGATTCGATGTCCGCGCCACTATAGCCTTCCGTGTCCTTGAGCAATTTGAGCACGTCAACCTTGTCACTCAGTTTTTTGCGCTTTTTCAGATGGATTTCAAAGATACGGCGGCGTTCCTCTGCGTTAGGCAAATCGACCAGAAAAAGCTCGTCGAAGCGGCCTTTGCGCAGGAACTCCGGAGGCAGTGCCGAAATGTCATTGGACGTCGCCACCACATAGACCGAGCTTTCCTTTTCCTGAAGCCAGGTCAAAAACTGTCCGAAAAGCCGAGTTGTCACGTCGCTGCCGCCGCCTTGTCCGCCAATGCCGACAAAAGCTTTTTCCAGTTCGTCGATCCACAGCACGCAGGGTGCCACCGCCTCGGCGGTACTGATCGCGCGGCGCAAATTGTTTTCGCTTTCGCCAACGTATTTCCCCATCAGCTTGCCCACATCAAGACGCAGAAGCGGCACCTCGAACTGGCTGGCGGTGGCCTTGGCAGTGAGACTCTTGCCGCAGCCAGGCATGCCGATGATGAGAATCCCTTTGGGTGGGTCAATACCGAAGCTGCGTGCCTCGCCGGGACGACTGAAGACATGGGCTTTTCCCTTGAGATACTTTTTCAGATTGTTCAACCCGCCCACGTTGTCCAAGTGAGCATCGGGGGGCAAGACTTCGAGAATTCCCGATTTCTTGATGATCTGTTCCTTTTCGCTCAGGATCAGATTCTTGTCCTCGGCACCGATCATGCCCGAGCGTTGATAGGCGAGGTTCAGAATTTGTTGGATTTCAAAATCACTTAGCCCCCTAAGCGAGACGGCGAGATCGTTGGCCACGTCCGTGGCGACCTCGATCTGGAAGTCCCGCGCATAATCCTCGATGATCCCCTTGATTTCTCTATCGCCCGGCAGCGGGATGTCGAAAACCGTAACCATCTTTTCCAGCTCCGCCGGAATCACCAGATCGGAACAGACGAGAAAGACCGTAACGTAGACACCCTCGCGGAACATTGTGCGCTCGGCGATCGACTTCAGCCGGGCAATGATCGCCGCGTCAGCGCTCTCGGGCCGGAAATAGCGATGCACATCCTTCAGCACTAGAAAGGCGTTTTTTGGCTCGTTGTCGTCAAAGGCCGCGAGGAAAGCGTTCAGATTGTCACTACCCGGCAATGCGCCCTTCGGCATCTTGTGTTTGAAATCGACATGGTGGCCCGCCTCGTTGTATTCGTGGATGGCTGTATTCTTTTCCGCGATCCGGGTGATGAGATCGTCCACCGCGTGAAAATCGAAGTGATAGATGTAAATGATCGGTCGCAGGGCGTCCACATAAGCGGCCAGTCTTTCGGCGAATTTGGCGCGTTCTCCCTGTTTCATGCTCAGACCTCCATGTAAACGAGCTGATGCTCTTTGTTATTGCTCTTGTAGTCGATGCCGTTGAGAATCGGAAATTTTCCGTTGACTTTGTCCGCGCCCAACTCCTCGCCGCCTTTTCCGGCGTTGCGGACAAAGTTGTCTTTTTCCATTTTAATGATAAGGAAATCCTTGCCTTTGGGTTCCAAGTCTTTCCAATAACCTTCTGTTTCTCCGGAAAAGCTTTTGATCTGTCTCGGGAGGGGTTTTCTAATTTTGAGGAATTCCGTCCACCATTGGCTGAAATTGGACAATAATCCATCACTATTCAGATCCTCGTATATCTGTTCCGGCTCCCGTGCAATGAGCTCCCGCGCATCGCGATTCGCCAGCATTGCAAGGATGACAAGCGGGTGGTCTTTTATAAAACGCTTATAGAAAACTTCGGCATCGAGCCGGTAAAGCCTGGGATACATTGCAAGCAGTTTACACACAGCGGGTTTGAGAAATGAATAATCTTTATCCTTCTCCTCCATCTCCTCAAGCAGTTTTGCGTAGCCGTTATGATAGACGCCAAGTATATCCTCTTTCTTTTCCTTGAAATTTTTATATTGCTGCAATTCTTTAGCCTCTTCCTGACGGAATCTAAACACGTAGGCCGCCGCTTCGAGTTCTTGCTCTGTACAGTCTCCGCAAAGAATACGACAAAGCTCCTTTGCGGCACCGATCACGTCGTCCGGCACTTTTTCCAGCGCGGCGACTTCCTCCTTCAGTTCGCGCGTTTCGAGCCAACGCTTGAGCGAGCCATTCCGATAAGTCGCAAGAACATCCTCGACATTGAAATTCTCCCGCAGATCGTCCAGATTGCGAATCGGTTGTCCGTCGATAATCAGGTTGAACTTTATTGCCTTTACCATTTTACCCTCCGTATTACTAACTGAATAAACTGCTGAGAGCATTGCGGGCACCCATAATAAGCCCCCTGGCAATGCTCTTCGCGCCTTCCACCAAACCCGTCGCCACCGATCGGACGGTTTTCGCCACAGTTTTCGCCACAGCCTTGCCGCCTTCCCAGACGGCCTTGCCAAGCGTGCCGCCGACGATACCGCCGACCAGGCCGCCTGCGAGGCCGCCAATCGCTGTACCTACCGGCCCCAGGACCGTGCCGATCGCTGCGCCGATAGACGCGCCCTCGACACCCGCCGCCAGGCTGCCAACCAAGCTGCACGTAGTCTCGCCCGCCTTGTCCACGGCTTCCTCGCCGCTGATTTTCCCGCTGGCGAATTCGATCAGTACCTTGACGTTCTCGATGCCGACGCACACCGCGTTGGCGATCCGACCCACAGGGGTACGCTTCAACACCTCCCCCAACCAACCGCTTTTCACGGCGACGGTGATCCCGCCTGTGACCGCAACCGTCAGCCCCGCGCTTATCCCTGATTTGATGGCGCTCTCGGCAAATTCGGCTGCGTCTTCCTCAATGCCCCGGTTCGGCTGTCCCGTCAGGCTGTTCCAGAAGCGCCGCCCCAGTATCCGCGCGCCCTGGAAGCCGACCGCGAACAGGGCGGAAAGCCCCGCCTTCTTCCCGATATTTCGCGCAACGGTCTTGCTGTTGACGTCGTTCCACTCGTACTGCTTCGCTTCCTTTTCTTCCTGGATTTTGCGCTGCCGTTCCTTGGCTTCTTCCTTCGACAGCGGCTTGGATTTCACGCCGTCACATTCGATGACTTCCGTGCTGTTCTTGATGTCCTTGCCCTGGCCCTTGGGTACCAGCTTACGCTGACCCCGATAATCGCCCCGTTCAAAGAGTTCCTGCGTCGTTTTCGCGTCGGCACCGTATTTCGACTGGTAACGCCGAACGATCCTGCCGTTTTCATCGCAGATGACAATATCAACAGAATTCTTGCCATACCCTTGACCGGACTCGGGTTTTAGTACCACGGCGTGATAAGGACTGCCTTGAGCGGCGGCGTCCATGTTGAAAGTGTCGACGTGGTGCTGTTCGGCAATGAAGCCATCGAGATTCCATGACTGGTTAATGCTGCCGTCCATGCAATACATCAGACTGACATTGTCACCGTTAGCCTTATCGAGCGCGTGGTCGATTTCAGCAGCGTACTTGCCAAAGTCGGTGACGCCCTGCGCTTTGGCACCAGCCTCGATGGCCGATTTGAGATAGCTCTCGCGCGACAGTCCCATCTCCTTGCAGTCGGCGAGTTTTTTCTTTTCCTCCTCGAAACTCTGCACGCGCTCGACAATCGTCTGTGCCGCAGTCTTGCGCTCGTCCTCGTTTTTCCACAAGGACGGATAGCGGGCGAATTCACTCTCGAGCCAATCAGCATCGGTCACTTCTTGTGGTTTGTGATGGTATGAATGAACGAAGGACAAGACGGTTTCCCTGGTTTTCTGCCTGTATTCTCCGTTCGCGCCGATCACCAACACCTGCTCGCAGGCGTCGGCCCCGGCTTCGGGATTTTCCGCGCCCTCCTCGATACGCGTGGCGAGTTCATTCAGCCTTTCGACCCGGATTTCGAGTTCTTCGGTTCTGGCTCTATCGGTCATGGCATTTCTCCAAAATGTGCGACGGCACGCGACAAGGAGATTCGGAAAAAGTCCACATTGCAAAATGCACTTCTGCTATTCCTTGGTCGCCGTTTTCGTGGAGGCGGGTTGATAACAAATGAAACAGCACTACAGCACGCGAAACGCTCGCGTGTCCGGGGATGAACGCAAAATGGCGCGTCTAGGCAGGAAGGGAAAGCTGGGAAAGGAGTTTGCGCGAAATGCGCCGGAAGGCGCGCGTGCGCGGCGCGTTTTACCGGAGAACTGACAGGGACGCGGGTGCAATCATGCAGGGCGCAGGGCGCAGGGCTATTATATCACAACCCATTGATTTGTCAATATATTTTCGCACATCATCCATAAGGAAAACCGCATTTCGGCTGAATTAATCGCAGGGGCACGATCATGACGAATATGACGTAATACGTCAACCCCCCGTGTCGAGAGCGAGAAATCAGTGCCGGGGCTGCTCTTCGGCCTGGAGTTGCTGAATTTCGGATGGGGAGAGGCCGGTGATTGCCATCACCATCTCCGGCAACAGACCTTCAGCCAACGCTTTTCGGGCAATGGCCCGCTGCGCTTCGTCCTGGCCTTCCGCCCGACCTTCCGCCCGGCCTGCTTCTCGTCCTCGTTCTTCCGCCCCGCGCTCGCGCGAAGCAATATCCCATGCCAACTTTTCACGCGAAATCGCAAGTTCCCGCAAACGCTCGTCCTGCGAAAGCTCCTTGAGTTTCACCACGGCATTGCCAATGTCCGGGTCTCTTTGTGCCAGCATCTCGAATTCCTCCTCCTTCGTCGCCCGGATGAATTCCAGCCAGGCGCACAGTTTGGTCTCGTCCCC
>JAISNX010000168.1 GCA_031276015.1 Azoarcus sp. | reverse complement strand
CCTGGTTGGAGAAAAACAGGAGATTGTGGAAGAACTGCGAGCGCCTGCTCAACACCAGCTTGCAATTCATCCATTTGGCCTTCTTGTGTATTTTGCTCAAAAGACTTTGAACAGGTTCTAAAACCCGCCAAACACCACTGACTTACCCAAGCAGGGCTGCCGAAGCCATGGCGGCGATGCGTTCGAGGTAGAGCGTGCCCATTTCGCCGTAGAACCGTCCGCTTTCCTCGCTGCCCAGCACGAGCAGGCCCATGGCTTCACCGCCCCGGCGCAGGGGCATCGACGCCGTCGAGCGGATGTGCGGTGACATCTCCCCGAACCAGCCCAGCACTTCGGTATTGCCCGGGGCACCGCAGCAAGGCCGTGTCATGTCGGCGGCGAACTGGCGCACGCCCTCGCTCACCTGCGAAAATTCCTCGCCATCCTGTTCCAGCGCGCCGCCCCATATGCGCAAGGCCACATGCGGCACGGAAAAATCGTTCCGCATGCTGTCGAAAAGCGCGCGGCGCGCGCTGTCGTAAGTGTCCGCTTCGAGCAGGACGATAGCGAGGCGATGCACTTTTTCGCTGATTACATCGTTCTGTTCGCCAAACTGGAGCAATTCGGCAAGCCGTTGTTCGAGCTGCCGGATTTTGCCGCGCAGGTCGTGCAACTGCCGTTCGGTCAGCGAAATCGCTTTCCCGTGGCGCGGATGCGGCACGGTCAGGACAGTCAGCAAATCAGCATGTTCGCCCAGGAAACCGGGATGTTCGCGCAGATAACGGACAACTTCTTCAGCATTCATCGGAGATGTTCCATCAGGGGGCATATTCTGAATCGTCACGGGGAATCCGGTCGGGGCGGTGGTCGGGGCGGCAATTGATCCAGCATCGTCTCGCCCTCGAACACCGTTACCGCAGGCCCGGTCATCGAGACCGACGCGCCCGGCCCGGCCCAGGCGATGTCGAGCCGCCCGCCCCGCGTATCGACGCACACGGGCGAGGCGGCAAGCCCGCGCAGGATGACCGCGACCGCCGCGGCACAAGCCCCCGTGCCGCAGGCAAGCGTCTCGCCCGCGCCACGTTCGTAGACCCGCAGGCGGATACGATGCGCATCAAGCACTTCGGCAAAACCGACATTGACCCTTGCCGGAAATCTCGGATGCGCGTGGATTTTATCCCCCCACTCCGCGACCGGCACCGCGTCGACATTGGCAACGACCTGCACCGCGTGCGGATTACCCATCGAAAGCGCCGTGATCGCCACGGCACGACCATCGACATCGAGCCGCTGGACGATGGCGTTCGAATCCGACACGAAAGGGATTTTCGCCGGATCGAACTCCGGCACGCCCATGTCGACCGTCACCGAGCCGTTGTCGTCCAGCCGGGGAGCGATGATGCCCGCGAGCGTTTCGACGCGGATTTCCCGCTTCGTGGTCAAGCCTTTGTCGTAGACAAAACGCGCGAAACAGCGCGCGCCGTTGCCGCATTGTTCTACCTCGCCGCCATCGGCATTGAAGATGCGGTAACGAAAATCGACGCCCTGGGCCACGCCCGCCGCCGAAGGCGGCTCGACCACCAGCAACTGGTCGCAGCCGATACCGAAATGGCGGTCGGCAAGCAGGCGCACCCGCTCCGGGGTCAAATCCACGGGCACGCGCGTGGCGTCGATAAGCACAAAATCGTTACCCAGACCATGCATCTTGGTAAAGCGCAGTTTCATCGCGGCGGGGAAATGGCGTCGAACGGAGAAAAGCGCGATTGTATCCGGACGCACGACCGGAACGCGGATTTGTCTTGCGTCTTGCAAACGCAACACGCTGTGACAGTTTATACACCCACGATCCAAAGCGCGATTCTCCTTTCCCCGCCTGCATTTCACGCCATTCAGCATCAATTCGTATCGACACAAAAAATGTCGCCATGCTTTACACCCTTGGGCGGGAGACATTATTTTTTTGATAAAAATCAACAATATAAAAACTAGCACGTTTCTTGCTGTAAGAACCTCGTCGCTCAAGACACGTTAGCGAAGGTCAGAAGCCCCGCTATTCACATCAAGGAGTCAATCATGCAAACACACGTTGGAACATCCACCCATCTACATCCCGAAGCCCTCACCGCTGCCGTCCTTGCCAACCCGGGCCAGGCACCCAGGCGGGTACCACAGCGAGACGTCAACGTATGCCTGGATCGCGACATCCTTGCCAGCCTTCGGGCAACGGGGCCGGACTGGCAAGTCCGCTTCAACGCAATCCTGCGTAAATGGCTGGAAACGCACGCCCCAACCCAATAATGCAAGAACCGCAGGCTATCGGAATCCGCCTCTTTTACCCCGGTTCCGACGGCAGGCACCCCCGGCCCCAGTTTTTCCTACCCAAAATCACAAAAAACGACAACACAGCTTTGGACCACATCATCACCACAAAAACGAGAAGCCGCCTTTGGCCGGTTTCTCGTTTTTGTGGTATTGGGGATCAGCGCAGCAAGGCGGCACGGAGTGCCGCGTAAACCAAATCCGATCCCGGGCGCCTGATCCCACTTCGCTTTCAACGCCCCGCGAGGCAAAGCAGCGCCCGCTATGCCTCCTGCACAGGGCCACCGCCTTTTTTCATTACCTTGCCTTCTTCGGCGCGTTTCTTGCGCACGGCCTTGGGGTCGGCAATGAGAGGCCGGTAGATTTCCACCCGATCGCGGTCGCGCAGCACCGTCTCGGGCTTGGCGGGCCGGGCATAGACGCCAAGTTTGTTGCGCCCGCCGATGTCGATGTCCGGATACTTGAGCAACAGGCCGGACGCTTCGACCGCCTCGCGCGCGGTGGCCCCTTCCGGCAGGGAAAGCGGCACCGTGTCCTGCTGGTGCGGCAAGGCATAGACGACTTCGACTTCGATGAATTCGCTCATGGAGACGGCATTCCGTAGACCTGGCCCGCGCGCTTGACGAAGGCTTCGACGAAAGTATTTGCAATATGGTTGAACACCGGGCCGAGCGCCTTTTCGAGCAGCCTGCCCGAAAAGGCATAGTGCAGGTCGAATTCCACCTTGCAGGCGGCCTCGCCCAGCGGCGTGAAATGCCATCCGCCGTCGAGGCGGGAAAACGGGCCGTCCGTCAGGCGTATCAGCATCTCGTCGGGATAACGCTTGCGGTTCTCGGTGCTGAAGCGGGATTTGATGCCGTGATAATTGATATGCAGCGTGGCGGCGGTGATTTCCGCATTGCGGACGATCAGCTCGGCCCCGGCGCACCACGGCAGGAAACACGGGTAATCCTCGCAGCGGTCGACCAACTCGAACATTTGCGCGGGCGTGTATTCGATCAGGACTTTCTTGTGGACATCAGCCATTGGCGCGGCGGCAAACTGATAAGATGCGCGCAATTCTAACGCAAAGCCGGAATCTTCCGCCCCTGCCTTTCCACCATTGCAGACCTTCCCATGAGCATCATCGAAAACCGCAAGGCACATCACGACTTCTTCATCGAGGAAAGATACGAAGCCGGGCTTGTGCTCGAAGGCTGGGAGGTCAAGGCTATCCGCGCGGGCCGCGCCAATATCAAGGAAGCCTACGTCATCATCCGTGGCGAGGAGATTTTCATCCTCGGCATGCACATCACGCCGTTGGCGAGCGCCTCGACCCACGTCAAGGCCGACCCCGTTCGCACCCGCAAGCTCTTGCTGCACGGCAAGGAAATCGCCCGCCTGATCGGCAAGGTCGAACGCGCCGGATTCACCCTCGTCCCGCTCGATCTGCACTTCGTCAAAGGGCGCGTCAAAGCCGGGATCGGACTGGCCAAGGGCAAGAAACTCTACGACAAGCGCGAGGACGAGAAAAAGCACGACTGGGAACGGGAAAAAGCGCGGCTGATGCGAAACCCCACCTAAGAACGCCTGATTGCCTTCATTGCGAAGGCTAGAGCGTTTTCGGTTCAGATGCCGACATAATCCGAAGCCGGAATGTTTTTGTCATTCTTCGCAAGCGAAGTATCTCGGCCTGCCTTGCCGTCACACACAGATAGGCAACCCCTCGTCAAAAGCTAAGGTTTCCCCGCAATTCCAAAGTAATTTTCAGTAAAAGGTTGATAGGCTATTGTCAAGCTGTGTTAACTTCCAGGCTGTTATCTACTTTGACCTGG
>JAISNX010000151.1 GCA_031276015.1 Azoarcus sp. | reverse complement strand
AGGTTGACCTTGGCTGCCTCACCCAAGTCCACGGTGTCGGCTGTCAGCACGGCAGCGGCAGTGCCGGTGGGTGCGTCGACGTTCTCGAAGTAGAAGTTGTACTTCTCGAAGCCGCTGATCTCAAGGAACTTACTACCCGTATTAAACGTGGCCTCAAAGTCGCGCACTTCGAGGGTGTTGCCGGTGTAGGCGTCGGCGGATGTGTCGAAGGTTCCATTGACACCCTTGAGGGTGACAACAGCATTATTGGACAATGTGATCCCGCCGGTCAAGGTGACGGTATTACCCGTGGCGTTTCCTTGGTTACCTGTGGCGATGACATTGGCACCAGCGATGGTGATTGTGCCCTCAATCTTCCCGCCATCGATGGTCACGCTGTTGCCGATGGCTTTGTCATTTACGTTGCTGCCGGTCTGGCCAGCGTAGACATTGTTCTTGATTGTCGCGTTTTTGAAAGAGACAGCGTTGTTGATGACATCGCCGTCCACCGCCTTGCCGCCGATCACGATGCCATTTACTACGGAGTTTTCGATCGTGACCTGATTGCCTTTGGCCTCGGTTTTCCCGTAGCCGCCGATGATCTCGACAATACCATCACCCACCGTGGCATTGGTGATGTCGACGATGTTGCCGGTCGCAGTGCCGTTAGCCTGCCCATCACCGCCGACCACGCTGGTGACTGTGAGCACGGGCGTATCTCCCGCTTTCCCTGTGATCCGCACTGTGTTGGCATTCGCGTTACCGTTTCCGGCTTCACCGCCTACCACCCTCTGGATTGTCCCGGTGTAACTGGTTTCGATGATAACGGTATTGTCGGTGACGTTCCCCGTGAGGGTGCCTTCACCTGTCTGATAGCCGCCATAAATGGTTGCAGCGTAGGCTTCGCCGCTCAGGCTGACGCTGTTGTCGGAGATGTCGCCCTCAATGCTGGTGCCGCTTGCAGCATTGATGTAGCCGCCGTAGACGTTGGTTGCAATGGATTCGCCCGCGAGGCTGACACTGTTGCCGATGACATTGCCCTTTGCGGTTGCGCTACTGCTTGTCTGTATGGAACCGCCAGTGACTGTCGGCGAGGCGGATTTGCCCAGCAGGCTGACGCTGTTGCCAGTAACAGCCGCTGTGATGGTCGTTCCGGATTGAACCGCATCCACTCTGCCGCCCCAGGTGCTGGAGTTACCTTGCAGCTTTGTATCCGTCAGGGTGACTCCGTTGCCGGAGAGCGTTGCCGTTGCCTCCTCGTGGCTTTCGTTCCAGACGTAGGCCCCCCCGACGCTTGTCCCTGATCCGCCGTTGCCGTTGTAGGTAACATCCGTGCCGATGGCAGCGCCGGTGATGCTGACGGTGTTGCCCGTGGCGGCACCGTCTTCTATCTCGGCACCATAGACGCTCTGATCGCTTTGGCCCGCAACCACCGACTTGCCCTGAAGGGCATCGGCAGCGACGCTCACCGTGTTCTTCGCCGCATTGCCTTTTTCGTGGACATAGCCACCAATGATGTGCCCGAAGACCTGTGTTCCGGTCTTGACGGTGACAATGTTGCCGTCGGCGTTGCCCTGATCGGTCTCGCCGCCATAAACACCGTTCAGGATGACGACCGTGCCGTCGACCGTCGCTTTGTTTCTGTGGGCATGCCCTTCTTCCGTTGCACTCCCATTAGAGGTGCCGCCTCTCACATAGCCGATGGTGCCAGCGCCATTGATGCCCACAATGTTGTCGTTGGCGTCGCCAATGCCTGCGTTGCCGCCGATAATGCCGCCATCGGTGCCGCTGATGCCGCCGATCTGGTTGTCAGCAACGCCGTTGTATTTCACCTCGTTGTCGCTTGCGTTGCCGTGGTGGGTGTTGCCGCCCCAGACGCCGAACCCGGCGTTCACCTTGCCACTGATGTTGACGATGTTGCCTGTGGCATCGCCCTTACCATTAGGGCCATCTCCGTCGTGATCCGCCGAACCGCCAAAAATCTTGCCGCCGATGATGACGCCGTCGCCTGTACCCTCGCCGGTGATGTTGACGGTGTTGTTTGTGGCGTTGCCGTGCGTCGACATGCCGCCGAAGACATCCCTGCCAACCGTGATCGAATGGTTGCCGACACTATCGGTAGTAAGGCCCACCGTATTGCTGTGGGCATCGCCTACGGTGTAGCCAGGACTGGTAGCTATTGCGCCGCCATTTGTGGCAGCCGTGAGACCGCCAATGATGCTGCCTTTATAGCCGCCGTCGCCGTAGTTACCGGAACCCATTACGCCGATGGTGGTATCGCCACTTGTCGCCGTGACGTTCACGGTATTGCCTCCGGAATTGCCCACCTTGTTCAGCGTGGCACCGCCGACGATGCTGTAGTACTCGTCACTACTAATGTGCGTCTTGACCTCGCCTTTCACATCAACGGTGTTGCCGTTGCTCTCGAAGGGAACAAAGACTATGTCGTTAAAGGCAGCCGCGCCGCCCTTGACGATAATGCCATTTGCCTTGCCAACAAGGTCGCCAATGAGGGTGCCGCTGGCATTGGGAGTATCAGTCTCCACCTTCGCAGCTTCTGGCGGGCTGACGGGCGACCCGTCAGCCTGGCTGAACTCCACCCCTGGGATGGGCGTTTGTGCCGTCACCCACGCCGAGGCGGGCAGCAGCATGAGGGCTGCGGCGATGGTCAGCATGCGGTTGGGTTTTTGCGGCGGGGCGGAAGGACTTACGGTTTTTTTCCTGGACATCATGTTCTCCAAATGAGCTTGAATCGAACGCGCAGCAAGACAGAACCGTGTGCAAGGCGGGTTATTCACCGCCTTGCGCACGGTTCAGGGAAGCCGGACGCACTCGGGAGAGAGCGCATCCGGACGGGAACTGGAACAGTCAGAGAGAGGAAGTAGGGGGGGGGGGCAATTCCTGCGGCATATGCAACAAGCCGCCATTCGACACGCGGATGTGCCGTATGTTCCGGTTATTGCACAACAAATGCCTTTGCCCTGTCCACGTACTCACGCGGATACCCCTTTTGTTTGAATGCTTTGTGCGTATGCTTCCGGATCGTTCCGGCCCGGTTCGCATCGTCTTGCGAACCGATGGGCATGCGCCTTCAAGCGAGTGGGGCAATATTCTTTTCGGTAGCGTCAGAAACCGAGGAATTTTTTCTCGAATCCACGGGAAATCGTCCCGACGTAGCGGGTCAGTGAGGCGTATTCACGGATTTGGGGTGGTTTTTTGGTCGTTGCGGGCGCTTTGCGGAGTGGAGGCAAGGCGCGGGGTTCATCGCCGCATGGATTGCCACGGCGCTGCGCGCCTCGCAATGACGGGGGAGAAGGAAACAGGCTGTGTACTGTGTAGATACCCTCACCCGCCAAGCGGGCGAGGGTAATACCAAGGTCGCCGTGCAAGAACTTCGGTCTGCGCGCTTGCGCAATTCACTCCCATTCTGTCAAAATGTCCGGCTTTCCCCTTGCTCCATCGGTTTTCGCATGCCGGGGGGCTGAACCCATCCAAAAGGAGTCTCAATGCGACACTATGAAATCGTTTTCATCGTGCACCCGGATCAATCCGAGCAGGTGCCCGCGATGATCGAACGCTACAAGGGCATCGTCACTGCCCGCAACGGCCAGATTCACCGACTGGAGGACTGGGGCCGTCGGCAGTTGGCCTATCCCATCCAGAAAGTGCACAAGGCCCACTACGTGCTCATGAATATCGAGGCCGATGGCGAGACGCTCGCCGAACTCGAACATGCGTTCAAGTTCAACGACGCCGTGCTGCGCCACCTCACCATCAAGATGAAGAAAGCCGTTACCGCGCCTTCGCCGATGATGAAGGAGGAAAAATCGCGCTCGCTGGCCGGCGCGCCCGTGGTGGAAGAAGGCAATGGCGAAGCCCTTGTCGTGACCGAAACCGCCGCCGAACCGGCCCCGGCCTGAGGTGTCGACGGAAGCCGACAACGTTATCAACGAGTTGCGGCTGGCGGCGCGCATCGTCGAACTATCGGCCTTGCGGCACACACCAGCGGGCATCCCGGTTTTGTCCTGTGTGTTGGCGCATGAGTCCCGGCAGATCGAAGCGGGCATCGAGCGCGAGGCAAGGCTGGAACTCTCGGCGATGGCAATCGGCGAATTGGCGCAAACGCTGGCCGCCGCCGCTCCCGGAACGAGCGTGTCGGTAACGGGGTTCATGGCGGCAAAGAGTGCACGGAGCCGGATGCCGGTATTGCATCTGAACACAATCGAATTCATGGAAGGAAACTGAAAATGGCTTTCAAGCCCAAGTCCAAGCTCAAGAAAAAGGAAGACCGCGGTGGCCGCGGCCTGTTCAAACGTCGCAAGTTCTGCCGTTTCACCGCCGAAAAGGTGGAGGAAGTCGACTACAAGGATGTGGATGTCCTCAAGGACTTCATCACCGAGAACGCCAAGATCATGCCCGCGCGCATCACGGGCACCAAGGCGGGTTATCAGCGTCAGCTATCGGTGGCGGTGAAGCGGGCGCGCTTTCTGGCGCTGCTGCCTTACACCGATCTGCATCAATAAGGGGGCACGATCATGCAAATCATTTTGCTCGAAAAGGTCGGCAACCTCGGCTCCCTGGGTGACGTGGTCAAGGTCAAGGACGGCTATGCCCGCAATTACCTGATTCCGCAAGGTCTGGCCAAGCGCGCCACCGAAGCCAACAAGGCCGAATTCGAGGCCCGACGCGCCGAACTCGAACGCGCCCAGGCCGATAAGCTGGCGGCGGCGCAGGCGGAGAGCGCCAAGCTCGAAGGTCTGATGATCCAGATCACCCGCAAGGCCGGTATGGATGGGCGTCTTTTTGGCTCGGTGAGCAACATCGACATCGCCGAGGCGCTCGCGGCGCAGGGGTTCGAGGTCGAACGCGCCGCGATCCGCATGCCGGAAGGGCATCTGAAACAGGTCGGCGATGTGCGGGTCGATATTGTGCTCCACGCGGATGTGGTGGTGCCGATCACCGTGTCGGTGTTGGGCGAGCAATAAGGCGCTTGCCCGATCCACGAGAAAAAGGGGTTGCCCGTTTGGGCAGCCCCTTTTTTGTTTGCTGCCCCCGACATGGGCGCACCCTTGCGGGTGAAAGTCCCGCCGTCAGTGGGGCCAGTTCTTTGCCATTCTATTGCTGCGCCGCGCTGCCGTTTTCGGCCACCAGCCGCGCCTGCACGTCGCCCGTCACCGGCACATAGCCCGCCGAGGCGACGGCGAATTCGCTTTCGCCCGCGCAGAGTGATTTCAGGCGGGCCTCGAAGCCGTCCATGTCGGCCATGGGCACCGAGGCCGTAATCAGCGTCCAGCCGCTGGCGGGGCTGTCGGTGGCGGTGACGCGCCCGCGACGACCGGAAAGCTCCGCGCTGACGTTGCCGAAGTGGGCGTCCGCCACCTTCACCTGTACTTCGACGATGGGTTCGAGAATCTGCGGACGGGCGGCGAGCACGGCGTCGATCAGCGCGTGCCGCCCGGCAGTGACGAAGGAGATTTCATTGGAGTCGACGGGGTGGTGTTTGCCGTCGGTGATGACGATGCGCACATCGTGGATGGGGTAGCCCGCCAGCGCGCCTTCGGTAATGGCCTGGCGAACGCCTTTTTCCACGGCGGGCATGAATTGCACGGGAATCGCGCCGCCTTTGACTTCATCGCCGAATTCGATGCCCGCGCCGCGCGATAAGGGTTCCACGCGCAGGGCGACTTCGCCGAACTGGCCCGCGCCGCCGCTTTGCTTCTTGTGCCGGTAGCGCGCTTCGGCGGTGGCGGTGATGGTTTCGCGGTAGGGGATCGCGGGCGGGGCGGTGTCGAGTTCGAGATTCCAGCGCGCGGCGAGTTCGCCGAGGATGATTTTCAGGTGCTGCTCGCCGAGACCGCGCACGACGGTGTGGCGGCTGCGAGGGTCGTAGCCGACTTCGATGCAGGGGTCTTCGTCGGCGAGCCGGGCGAGCGCTTCGCCCAGACGTTGTTCGTCGGCGTGCTTGCGGGCGATGAGGGCAAGGCCATAGACGGGCTGCGGGTAGGCGGGCGGACGGAGATGGAGGAAGTCCTCGTCGTGGGAATCGTGCAGCACGGCATCGTGGTGGAGTTCTTCGATGCGGGAGACGGCGCAGAGGTCGCCGGGCACGGCAAGCCGGGTTTCGATGGTGCTTTGCCCTTGCAGGCGCAGGAGGTGGGCAACCTTGAAGGGTTTGCGCCCGTCACCGATGAAAAGGGCACTGCCCGGCGAGATGGTGCCCTGGTGGACGCGGAACAGCGCGATCTTGCCGCGATAGGGGTCGTTGCTGATCTGGAAGACATGGGCGAGCGCGTGGCGCGCGGGGTCGGGCGCGATGTCGACGGGCACGGCGGCACTGCCTTCGCCCCGCAGGAATTGCGGGGGATTGCCTTCGGTGGGGTCGGGCATCAGCTTGCCGAGGATGTCGAGCAGTTCGCGGATGCCCGCGCCGGTCTGGGCGGAAACGAAGCAGACGGGGATCAGGTGCCCGTCCCGCAAGGCGGCCTCGAAGGGCGCATGAAGTTGCTCGGGTTCGAGCGCCTCGCCCTGTTCCAGGTAGCGCGCCATGAGTTCTTCGTCGAGTTCGATGACCTGGTCGATGATGGCTTCGTGCGCCGCTTCGACGCTGGAGAAGGCGCTTGCGGCCTTGGCTTCCGGCGCGAAGAAGCAGTCGGTGACGGCGGCGGCGTCCGGCGTGGGGAGGTTGAGCGGCAGGCATTCGCGGCCAAAGGCGTCGACGATGCTTTCCATGAGCGCGCCGAAATCCCCGCCCGCGTCGATCTTGTTGACGATGATGAGGCGGCACTTGTCTTCGGCAGCGGCCATCATCCGCCGCGCGCCGCTGTCGATGCCGGAGGCGGCGCTGATGACGATGGCGGCGGTTTCC
This sequence comes from Azoarcus sp., assembly GCA_031276015.1. Lineage (GTDB taxonomy): Bacteria > Pseudomonadota > Gammaproteobacteria > Burkholderiales > Rhodocyclaceae > WRNU01. Next base: position 4,265 of record JAISNX010000151.1, on the reverse strand, counting down.
ACGGCTTCCAGCGTGGCCAGCGCGCGTCCGGCCAGATCGGGCAATCCCGGTGTGTCGAGCAGGTTTATCCAGTGCCCGGCCCATTCGAGATGCGCCAGGGTGGTCGCGAGCGAGTGCGCGCCGTTGTTGCCGCCGTTGCCGCTGTCTTCGACACCCGCCGCGGCGAGCAGCGCCTTGGCAAGTGCCGTTTTGCCGCCGCCGGTTTGTCCGAGCAGGGTGATATTGCGAATATCGTGAACTGAACTTGGCGTCATGACGTTCCCTTCCTTGCTTGTTTGTGTGGGCAATGCAATGGGTGAAGTTTCTGCTATCCGAAGGCCGCTGGCAATGCGGATGCAGGTTTGAATGGCAGGTACACTACGCGCTTTCAACGCCGAGGCAGCGGGTACCCCCATGAAAGACGATGCGAGAAACGATGCACCCATAACCATCCATCGCGCCGATTATCGCCCGCTGGCCTGGACGGTCGAGTATGTCGACCTGCATTTTCGGCTTGATCCGGATGCGACCCTCGTCACCAGCCGCATGGTTTGCGCGCGTAATCCGCTGGCCGGGGATGGCCCCTTGCGCCTTTGGGGCGAGGCGCTCGAACGGCTGTCGGTCCTGGTCGACGGTGCGCCGGTAGACCCGCGCGAAGTCGATGGCGGGCTGGAGATCGACATCGACCCCGACCGCCATGCGGACGGCGGGCACGTCATGGTCGAAATCGTCACCCGCATCAATCCGCGCGGCAATACCGCGCTCTCCGGGCTGTATCTGTCCAATGACGGCTTCTTCACCCAATGCGAGGCCGAAGGCTTCCGTCGCATCACGTACTTTCCCGACCGGCCCGACGTCATGGCGCGCTATGCCGTGACGCTGGAAGCGAGGCGCGAACAATGCCCGGTGCTGCTTTCCAACGGCAATCTGGTCGACCAAGGCAATCTTCCCGACGGCTGGCACTACGCGCGATGGGAAGATCCGTTTCCGAAGCCTTCCTATCTTTTCGCGCTGGTGGCGGCGCGGCTGGTGGCGCTGGAGCGCGAAGTCCGGACCGCTTCCGGGCGCAAGGTGCTGCTCCAGGTCTGGGTCGAAGAAGACATCGACCGCGCCGGACATGCGCTTGATTCGCTCATCGAGGCCATGCGCTGGGACGAGGCGCGTTTCGGGCTGGAACTCGACCTCGACCGCTTCATGATCGTCGCCGTGGCCGACTTCAACATGGGCGCGATGGAAAACAAGGGCCTGAACATCTTCAATGCCAAATACGTGCTCGCCGCGCCGGGGACGGCCACCGATGCCGATTACGAAGGCATCGAGAGCGTCGTCGCGCACGAATACTTCCACAACTGGACGGGCAACCGCGTGACCTGCCGCGACTGGTTCCAGCTCACCCTCAAGGAAGGGCTGACCGTTTTCCGCGACCAGCAGTTTTCCGCCGACATGCTCGCCCGCGCTGCTGAGGAGGACGGCGCGGCCTCGGCGCGCGCCGTCCGGCGCATCGCCAATGTGCGCACCCTGCGCGCCGCCCAGTTCCCGGAAGACAACGGCCCGATGGCGCATCCGATACGACCGGAAAGCTACCGGGAAATCAACAACTTCTACACCGCCACCGTGTACGAGAAGGGCGCGGAAGTCATTCGCATGATCCACACCCTGCTTGGCGAGGAAGGTTTCCGTGCCGGGATGGCCCTCTACTTCGAGCGCCACGACGGCCATGCCGTCACCTGCGACGACTTTGTCGACGCCATGGCCGCGGCCAGCGGCACGGATCTCGGCCAGTTCATGCGCTGGTACGCCCAGGCCGGAACACCCCGGGTGATCGCGCACGGGCAATGGGATGCCGAAAGCGCCAGCTACACTCTTACCCTCTCGCAGCACACTCCGTCCACGCCGGGGCAGACGCACAAGGAGGCGCTGGTGATTCCCGTGGCGGTCGGGCTGATCGGCCCCGATGGCCGCGATTTGCCCTTGCGCCTGGCGCACGAACGGGCTACCGCGACTACCCGGATACTCGTACTCGACCGCGACGAGCAGACCTTCCGCTTCGAGGGCATCCACGTCGACCCCGTCCCCTCCGTGCTGCGCGGCTTCTCCGCGCCGGTGATGCTCGAAATCATGGAAGACGATGCCCGCCTCGCCTTCCGCATGGCGCACGACGCAGACCCCTTCAACCGTTGGGATGCCGCGCAGCGTTACAGCGAGCGGACGATACTCGTGCTGGCCACCGACGATGCCGCGCCGGTGCCGCCGGGCTACCTCGACGCCTTCCGCGCCCTGCTGCTGGACGAAAAGCTCGACCCTGCCTTCCGCGCCGAGGCGCTTGCCCTGCCATCGGAAAACTACCTGCTGGAGCGCATGATTCCCGCCGACCCCGCCGCCCTGCGCGCCGCCCTCATCACCCTGACGCGCCAGATCGGCCGCGCACTGGCCGAGGACTTCCACGCGCTCGCCGAAGCGTTGTGGGTGACGGGGCCGTACCGCTACCACCCCGCCGACGCCGGTCGGCGCGCGCTTGCCAACCTGGCCTTGCGCTATCTGGTCGCGGGCGGCGACCGCAGGGGGGTGCCGCTGGCCTTCTCGCGTTTCGGTGCCGACAGCAACATGACCGGCTACATGGGCGCGCTTGCCGCCCTGATGACCACCCAGGAACGTCCGGCGCGCGATGCCGCGCTTGCCACCTTCCGCTCCCGCTTCGGCGGCGACGCGCTGGTGCTGGACAAATGGTTGGCCCTCCAGGCCAGCGCGTGGCGGTGGAGTGAGCGGGAGCGCCCGGTGCTTGCCCGCGTGCGGGAACTGATGAAAGACCCCGCCTTCAAGCTCTCGAATCCGAACAAGGTCTATGCCCTGCTTGGCGTGTACTTCCGCAACAACCCCGCCGAATTCCACAGCCTCGATGGCGAAGGACACGCCTTCTGGGCCGAGCAGGTGCTCGCGCTCGATGCCGGGAATCCCCAGGTCGCGGCCCGGCTGGCGCGCGCGCTGGAGAACTGGCGGCGCTACATACCGGACTTGCAGCCGAGCATCCAGATGCAACTCTCGCGGGTAAAAAACGCGGCGAAACTCTCGCCCGACGTGGCGGAGATCATCGACAAGGCGCTGGATCGATAAAGCGTTTTCGGTTCGGATGATGACATTCGTCATTGCGAAGCCCGAAGGCCCGTGGGGCAATCCACACGGCGGTGACTACCCGTACTGACGGGCGGTGTTGCGGGAATCGCGGGCACATGGGTTGCCACGGCGCTTCGCGCCTCGCAATGACGGGTATGGATGGCATTACAACATTCCAAACCTTTGCCGCAATGCCTCAAACTCTCGTCATTGCGAGCGAAGCGTGGCAATCCAGAAACCGTTATGAATTACCACGGCGCTACGTGCCTCGCAATACCGCCTGCTCAGTGTTTCCCGAAAAGTTTCCTGCCGCCATTATTTCTGGCGAGAGGCGCTTTTCCGGTGCTTTTTCACGAAACCGGCAATACCGGAAATTCCTGCCGGAAAGCCGCATCGGCATGGCCGCTTTTTTGCAATTGAATTAATGGGTATTCCACGGTTTTATCCGCGTAATGCGCGAGAAAATCGGGATTAGGATCGTCGTTACCATAAATTTATAGTGCCTCGTGCGGGCTGGCATGGATTATGCGTCACGAAGCGCGATATTGGGAGTGGCGATGAAAAACCTGCTCGAACGTGATTTATTTGTTCATCAAACCGCGCTGAATCTTCAGGCGTACCGGCAGCAATTGCTGGCGTCGAATATTGCCAACGCGGATACGCCGAATTTCAAGGCACGCGATCTGCAATTCCGCGAGGCATTGGCGGCGGCACGCGGGGGAGGCCAGGGGAACGGCCTGCCACTGGCGACGACGCATGCGCAGCATCTGACGGGCACGCCAGCCATGCCCATGGCGGCGTTCGTGCGCTATCGCAACGAATGGCAGTCCGCGGTCGACGGAAACACGGTGAACATGGACGCGGAGCGTGCGGCTTTTGCGGAAAACACGACACACTATGAAGCCAGTATTACGTTCATCAACGGCTTGTTGCGCACGATGCAGCAGGCGATTACGGGCCAGTAAAAACGGCTTTGCAGCGCGCCAATCCATGCCGTGATGGGCGGCTGAAACACGAAGGAGGATGCCATGGGCGGCAACATGTTCAACGTTTTCGGTATCGCCGGTTCGGCGCTGACGGCGCAGTCGATGCGCCTGAATGCCACGGCCTCCAACCTGGCCAATGCGGACAGTGTGACTTCCGCGGACGGCAGGGCTTACCGGGCGAAGCAGGTT
>JAISNX010000112.1 GCA_031276015.1 Azoarcus sp. | reverse complement strand
CACTGGCACGGACGCCGCCGACACCTTCATCGGCGGCACCGGCGACGACTACTATGCGGGTGGCTTCGGCAACGACACCCTGCGCGGCGGCGAAGGCAACGACTCCCTCAACGGCGGCGCGGACAACGACACCCTCTACGCAGGCCGCGGCAACGACGTGCTGCGCGGCGGCAACGGCAACGACAAACTCTACGGCGAAGCGGGCAACGACGTGTACCACGGCGGCAGGGGCAACGACAGCTTCACCGACACCCAGGGCGACGATACCTACTACTTCGCCCAGGGCGATGGCGCGGACACCCTTCTCGACACGCAGGGCGAGGACACCCTCGTCTTCGAGGGCATCGACCACACCAGCCTCTGGTTCACCCAGACCGGCCCCAATGGTCGCAATCTGGAAATCAGCGTGTATGGCACGGACGACAAGATCACGGTCACGGACTGGTTCCTGAGCGGGAGCCGCCAGATCGAGCACATCCAGGCGGGCGACTACGTGCTGGACGGCGCGGAAGTAGCGGCGCTGGCCGAGGCACTGGCGGACTTCGGCCCCACGATGGTGGGCGAGGGCGATTACCTCCTGCTGCGCTGGCCCGACGAGATTTTCGACCAATACTGGAACGCGGTGTAAAGCCGTCCCGACACCCCAACCCTCCCGCCCGGCGGGAGGGCTTTGCAGCAACAAAGGAAACACACGCATCATGAAGCACAGCAAACCCCTCGCCACCGCCCTTGTGGCTGCCGTGGCGCTCGCCTTCAGCGCCCCTGCCAGCGCCGAGACCATCGAAACCGTCTACAGCTTCGATGAGACGGACATCTTCCTGAACAACTGGATAAACCCCATCGACAGCAGCGAATTTATCGGTTTCCGCATCGGCACGTCGATCTTCGACGATTTTGCGGGAGAGATGCCGTCCGCCGTGGCGGGCGACATCGGCTTCACCGCCTTTGCGGCGGCGGAATACAAGTGGGACAACAGCACCATCGTCTTCGGTTTCACCGACTCGCCCGACAAAACCTACACCGTCGACTGGGCCAACTCGTGGCTTGACGTAGACGCGGACAATGATGGTGTGCTGGAGCAGATCAGCTTGAAGAATGTCATCCTCGCGCAGGCCGACGCTGGTCTGGCGGCGGACATCTGGGGCGGCGGCGGTCTGAACCCGGCCACGACGTGGTTTTTCGACGTGTCCGCCGAAATCACCACCATCAAGGGCGGCAGCATCGCCTACAGCGTGACCAGCGTGCCGGAGCCGGAAACCTGGGCCATGCTGTTGGCGGGTCTGGGCATCATGGGCGCGACCGCCCGGCGGCGCGCGCGGCAGTCCTGACCACTCCGGCAAAACGCCTTCAGGCAACAGCGGCCCTTCGGGGCCGCTGTTGTTTTGTTTCTCGCTACGCCTGGCGGAAACGTCACAACAAATTACAGGTTCCGCACTTACGCATTGACGGAAATCCAGAAACTTGCCTGGTATTTCCCCGAAACATCAATAGTCGGACAAACTCTGGCAGCTTTCTTCGCGCCCGGTCATGCGGCTGAAACGCGCCAGGCGCTTGCGCACGAATTCCATGGGCACGCGGGTATTGGCGCAGTAGTCGCGCAGGATCATCGCGTGCGCCATGTTCTGCGCCGCCGCCACCGTAACCGCCAGGGCGGGAAAGGCGTAGCCGGAGGTGTCGCGTGCATCGTCCCCGGAAGGCTTGGCGGGCGGAGTCGTTCCTTCCCGCGCGGACGGTGGCGGGCCGCCCTGCCCTGGCGGCGCTTCCTGCGCCAACGCGGGCACGAACAGCAGACCCGCCGCACTCAACGGCAGAAAGGCAAGGAAAGTCCGTGACGACATCGCGGCATGCCCGCCATCCGGTACCTCAGCAAAGAGGCTCCTTCAACCAGCGCGCCACGTCGAGCGCGTAATAACTCAGGATGCCGTCCGCCCCAGCGCGCTTGAACGACAGAAGCGCCTCCAGCACGCAGGTTTTTTCGTCGACCCAGCCCTGTTGCGCGGCGGCCTTTATCATCGCGTACTCGCCGCTCACCTGATAGGCGAAAGTCGGCACGCCCAGTTCCGTCTTGACCCGATGCACGATGTCGAGATACGGCAGCCCGGGCTTGACCATGAACATGTCCGCCCCTTCGGAGATGTCGAGCATCACTTCGCGGATCGCCTCGTCGCTGTTGGCCGGGTCCATCTGGTAGGTGTATTTGTTGCCCTTGCCGAGATTGCCCGCCGAACCGAGCGCGTCCCGGAAAGGGCCGTAGTAGCTCGACGCATATTTCGCCGAATAGGCGAGGATGCGGGTATGGATGAGGTGGCCGCGGTCGAGTTCGGCGCGGATTCTCGCCACGCGGCCATCCATCATGTCGGAGGGCGCAACCACGTCCGCCCCGGCGCGGGCATGGCAAAGCGCCTGCCGGGCGAGCGCGACCAGGGTTTCGTCGTTCATCACGTAACGGTCGGGGTCGTCGGGGTCGATGAGGCCATCCTGGCCATGGCTGGTGTAGGGGTCGAGCGCCACGTCGGTGATGATGCCGAGCGCCGGAAAGCGCGTCTTGAGCGCGGCAACGGCACG
>JAISNX010000105.1 GCA_031276015.1 Azoarcus sp. | reverse complement strand
CTCTTCCGATCTCAGGCACCGCGTTGCGCAAGGTGAAAAGCCTCGGCGGAAAACGTGGAGAACGTGGTGAGTCCACCAAGCAAGCCCGTGGTGAGCGCCAGCCGCAAGGCGGGGGACAGCCCCGGATTTGCTTGCAGCACGCCCGGCACGGCCCAAGCCATATTGCAGAACATGGCGACGAACAAGGCGAACGGAAAGCGAAGCATCATGGTTTCACAGCATCCTAATTTAGCGGCTCCAGAAGCAAATCGGGAAGATACAGATAGCCGGTCATATCAGACGGATTTCCGTTGCTTTGCAGACGATTGGCCTTCATCCACAAACCGCCCTGTCCAACGGTTTCCAGTTTCAGGAAGATTGCATCGCCCGGCGGCACTGTGGCGATAACGGCAGCACCGGCATTTGCCTCTTTTCTGATAACGACATTGCCGCCATGCTGGACAGATTTTATGACGAACCTTTCGTCGTAAGGCCGGGAGGCGCACCCGCCAGAAGGAATATCCTCGATCAGCAACGCCACGGCATCCACATTCTTTATAATCGCCTGTCGTGCCCGGTAATGCCAGTTGTCGCATTCCCTGAAAGACTCGATACCTTCGGGAAAAACAGCTTTTGCCCTGACTCTCCAGTATCTTTCCTTGTGGTGCAGGAAGCTTTCGGGAACGCCCTTGACAGCATACGTCATTTTCAGCAGTTCAGCCTCTGTCAGTGAGGGCAGTTCGATGGCGAGTTTACGCGACGCGGGAGCATCCGCAATGCTTGGAGGCATGTAGTCGGGGAAAAAACGCGCATGCAGATTTTTGTGCAATTCAACATCACACGCAGGTTCTGGTGCGCATTTCCACTCGACATCCCACGAAACCTCCAACACACCGGGGACAATCTCTTTGTCGCTGGCAAAAAGCGTGCTGTTCATGCCCGCAAATAGCAGTGCGACGGAAAAGGCAAAGAGATTTTTCAACTCAATCATTCCCCGTGATGACGACCTGCACATTCTGGTAGCCGTGTTGGTTAAGCCATGGCTTGACTCGCTGATTCATGAAATTCTGACTGCTACCTACACTGTTCTGTGCGCGTGTGTATCCGGGAAGAATGCAGCCCTCTGAATCAGCGGCGGTGTTGCCCGGATGGATTAAAATGGCGCGCTGATGGGTCACACCGTTTCCATGAAGCCTTGGATACCCATTACCGCCCATGCTGCCGGAAGTATGATTGACCAAGTTGTAAGTGCCCGTGGGAATGCGTCGCAAAGTGCCGGGCAAGACCGTTGATGGGCCGGGTCGTTCCAAGACATATCCATCCGCCGGGCCATCGGGTCGACCAAAACGTATTTCGCCAATCGTCCTTGCTGGTGTGCTGTCCACCCGTTTGATATAGATATTGCGATCAAGCGTTTCGTTTGACATTCCAATTAGCCCCTTGTTTGTAAAAGTTGATGTTGACGAAAGAAAGAAGAGGAATTCAGCCCCCCACTTCCTTTCGTCTTTTTCAGGCAACCGGCCTGTTCGTGATGGAACTCCAGCCCGCTGCGATCTGGCCGCTTGGAGCACCGTCCGTGCGTTTTTGCTGCGTGTAGATCATCTTGATAGTACCTGGCGCGAAGCTCACGGTCTCAACCGGGAACTCGTTACCGCCGCCCTGATTGAAGTCGGAGACAAGCACCTGCTCCATCCTGATCTCCAGATACTTCTCCTTGTTGCTGCCCGCACGGCAGACTTCGATGATGACTTCCTTTATGTGCTTGCCAGTGAAACTGGCCTCAAACAGCTTGGGACTTGCCCGATCAACAAGCTTGGTGATGATGGGGGCGGTGAAACTGACTCGCTCCACCGTCGCTCCACCCGCACTGCTGACGGTGCTGGATACAGGCTGGTGAACACCGTGATTGAAAGAGAGAATTTCAATCCAGTCCTTGTGCTGGTCGTCGGTAGATTCGCCGGGGATACCGTCGATCTTCAAGAAGGCGTCGAATGCCATGGTTCCTGTCTCCCAAAAAAATCCGTCGTGGAAAAGTTCACACCTACAGCATACGGATACTAAGTAGTTACCACAGTGGCGTCAACCCGTTGCGCGAATAATTGTCATAATTAATGTCGCTGCAAATCGTAGCTTACGCAATTTTTGTCACCGAACGAAACACTCTAGATGTGTAGTCCCACCATTTCGGCCTTGTAGAGGAAGTACGGGCGTTCGCGGCGGAAAAAGGCTTGTCCGAAACCGGGGCGCTGACAAGGGGAATGGCCGAAAAATCGGCGGAATTCGCACAGGGCGGCGCGGCACTTTACCGGGAAGTGTGAATTTTCAGCCTCGCCAGGCTTGCACCAGGCTGTAGCCCGCCCAGGTCATCAGGATCGCCCCGGCGGCATGCAGCACCACATGCGCGCCCATCCAGCCCCAGGCACCGCGTTGCGCAAGGTGAAAAGCCTCGGCGGAAAACGTGGAGAATGTGGTGAGTCCGCCAAGCAAGCCCGTGGTGAGCGCCAGCCGCAAGGCGGGGGACAGCCCCGGATTTGCTTGCAGCACGGCCAGCGTCACCCCCATCAGAAAACCGCCGCCCAGATTGGCCGCCAAAGTCCCGAGCGGCAGCACGAAACCCAATGGATTGAGCCATTCCCCCAGGGCATAGCGCAGCCATGCGCCGCAGGCCGCGCCAAGGCCGATTGCCGTGAATATCGCAAGGCTCATCGCAAAACAGCAGCGTCTACGCGCCGCGCGCCGCTTCACGTGGCGCGGGCGACGTGGGCGGCGTGGGCGGATGCAGGGGCGCGCTCAGGCTGATGCGTGTCGGATAGGCGATCTGCGCGCCATGGCGCTCGATGATAGCGGCGATCTTCAACAGCACGTCTTGCTTGACCTCGTGGTATTTGTCCCAGATGGTGGTGCGGGTGAAGGTATAGATCATGATGTCCAGCGAAAACTCGTTGAACTGGAGAAAGTTCACAATGAGCGTCTGCGCCGGGTCGATTTCCGGATGCGCGAGCAACATGGCGCGAATATCCTCGACGATGCCCGCGATTTCACCTATATCGTCATAGCGCACGCCGATGGTTTCGCTGATGCGGCGATTGCTCATCCGCGACGGGTTTTCCACGGTGATGGTCGTAAACACCGAGTTGGGCACATACAAGGGCCGCTTGTCGAAAGTGCGGATGCGGGTCAAGCGCCAGCCGATGTCCTCGACCGTCCCCTCGATCTGCTTGTCGGGCGAGCGTATCCAGTCGCCGACGGCGAAGGGGCGGTCGAAATAAATCATCAGGCTGCCGAAGAAATTGGCGAGCAGATCCTTGGCCGCAAAACCGATGGCGATCCCGCCGATACCCCCGAACGCCAGCACCCCCTCGACCGAAAACCCCAGGCTTTGCAGCCCCCCCAGAAAAGTCGCAATCAACACCGCGATGCGCAGCAATTGGGCGACGGCCTCGACCGTAGTGCGGTCGGATTCCTCGCCGCGTGCGGTTCGCCGTCTGACGAAAACCTCTTTCGCCTGGGTGATGAAGCGCAGCAAAAACCATCCGAGGCAGGCAATAACCCCGACGGTGCGCGCGGGGGGGATGAACGCGAGAAGAGCTATCTTCGTCTGCTCCTGCACCATCTGGCCCGCGAACGAAATACCGACCACCCACGCCAGCACCGACAAGGGCTGGCGGGCGGCCGCGACCAGGGACAATTCCAGCAGCGTATCCGTTTCATTGGCCAGCCTGCCGAGGCGCGCCAGAACGCGGCGCATGACGAAATTGAACACCAGCACCGCCAGCACAACCAGCGACACGTGCACCCACAGCACCGTCATGACATCCCCGCCAAACAACTTTTCCAGCCAGACTTCTGCTTGTTTCATGACGCCTTTCCCCGAAACGACACCGGCGCACATTGTAGCCGCGGGCGTGCGACGTTTCCGCATGGCGGCATAACAAAATATCCCGACACATTGGCACATGGCCGGATTCGTGCAGTATGCCTCGGCTCCACATCACGCCACGCGCTAGAGTCGACCCGGTACATTTACATATTGATCGTGGCGCTCACGCTGGTCTGGACGCGAGCAAAATGGACATCGCCGACCAAAAAACTCTTTTGCATGGGATCACCATCCCGCCTTGCCCCGCCATTCTCAGCCAGCTCATGGCCGAGATAAAAAGCCCGCTCATCAACAACAAGAAAATTGCCGCCCTCATCAAGCAGGATGTCGGCATTGCCGCTGCGGTCATCCGCACCGCCAACTCCCCGCTGATCGGCGGTGGCCGCATCACATCGATCACCTCCGCGGTCAGCATGCTCGGCTTCAAACTGATTACCAACCTGGTGAACGAAGCCCTGCTGCAAAGCACCATCACCACCCATGGAGCCTCGCTCGAACGTTTCTGGGACAGTTCGCGCTACACGGCCATCGCCGCCAAGCGCCTGGCGAATGTCGTCGGTCGGGTCAACGCGGACACCGCCTACACCTTCGGCCTGTTCCACGACTGCGGCATTCCCCTGCTCACGCAGCGTTACCCCGAATACAAAAACATCCTGCGCGCGGCCAATCAGGACACCCAGCAGATTTTCACCGACATCGAAGAAAACGCCCTCGGCACCAGCCATGCCGTACTCGGCTACTATCTCGCGCGCACCTGGGGGCTGGCCGACGCCGTCACCCAGGGCATTCTCAACCACCACGACTACGCCCAACTCGAAGACCCGCGCAACATCCACAGCGAGACGCATCGCCTGATCGCCCTCAACGTGATGGCTGAAATCGTTGCCAGCACCCACCTGCGCACCGTGCAGGACGGCGAATGGCGCAAGGCGCGCGAAGCGGTTTCCGTCTGCCTCGGCTACACCCCGACCGACCTCGACGACATCATCGACGACATGGTCTACCAGTTCGACGAAGCCCTGAACCACGCCGAAAATTGAGCGGCGGCGCTGTTTTCCGCCATACGAATTGGCGTGGACGTGGGAGCGGATGGCAATTTCCCCCCCGTCATTGCGAACGCAGCGTGGCAATCCATCGGCTGCATGGATTGCCGCGGCCCTTCGGGCCTCGCAATGACGGGTCTAAATAGTCAGCCCTGAACAATGCCAAACCCAGCGAATCTGGTCTTGTCTTGCGCGGCGTTTTCCGGCGTTTCGACGAGCGTGACCTTGAGCAAGCCTGCCATGAGCCAGGCGCAAAGA
>JAISNX010000181.1 GCA_031276015.1 Azoarcus sp. | reverse complement strand
CTTTGGAAACCCTGGTGGCAGGCGGTGAAGCCTGCCCGGAGAAAATCGCCAGACAATGGTCGTCGGGCCGGCGCTTCGTGAACGCCTATGGCCCCACGGAGGCGACGGTCTGCGCGTCTCTGCACCTGTGCGCGCCGGATGCCTCGGGCCGTCCGCCCATCGGTCGTCCGATTGCGAATACGCAGATATATATCCTGGATGCGCGTCTGCAACCGGTACCCCTCGGCGTGGTGGGCGAACTCTACATTGGCGGCGTGGGCGTTGCGCGCGGCTACCTGAACCGACCGGAACTGACGGCGGAGCGGTTCCTTGTCGACCCGTTCAGCGAAACCCCCGGCGCACGGCTCTACAAGACGGGGGACTTGGGCCGCTTCCTGCCGAATGGCGACATCGAGTACCTGGGCCGGAACGACTTCCAGGTGAAGATTCGGGGCTTCCGGATCGAACTGGGCGAAATCGAGGCGGCGCTGGCCCAACAGGCCGGGGTGCGCGAAGCGGTGGTCGTGGCGCGTGAAGAAGCCTCCGGCGATAAACGGCTGGTGGCCTATCTCCTGCCGAACGAGGGGGAAGCGGTGCCGGAGGCGACCAGCCTGCGCACGGCGCTGCGGGAACAGTTGCCCGAGTACATGGTGCCCTCGGCGTATGTGGTGCTCGACGCCTTGCCGCTGACACCCAATGGCAAGCTGGATCGTCGGGCGCTGCCCGCGCCGGAGCTGGCCGACCTGGCGAGCGCGCAGTTCGAGCCGCCGCGCGGCGAGATCGAGGAGACGCTGGCCCGAATCTGGGGCGAAGTGCTCGGTGTCGAGCGCATCGGGCGGGAGGATAACTTCTTCGACCTGGGCGGCCATTCGCTCATGGCGGTGCAGTTGCTTGCACGAGTCTCCAGTGTATTCGGCGTTCAGCTTCCGGTCGTAAGCCTGTTCAAGACACCAACTTTGAAGCACCTGGCCGAGACGCTCCAGCAACAGACCTTCACGCAGGCGGAGACAGTTGTCCCCATCAAGCCGACAGGCAGCAGACCCGCATTGTTCCTTGTGCATCCGGCGGGCGGCAATGTTGTTTGTTATGCGGCACTTGCGCGCGAATTCCCGCCCGAACAGCCGCTTTACGGCATTCAGGCGTCGGGATTGCATGGCGAAGAGGACGCAATCGACAATCTCGACGCAATGGCATCCAGATATGTCGATGCTATTACCTCCGTCCAGGATAGCGGGCCGTACCTGCTTGGCGGCTGGTCGGCAGGCGGGAATATCGCCTACGAGATAGCCCAGCAACTGACGCGGCGCGGCGAGATCGTCGCCTTCCTCGGCCTGATTGATGCCTCCGCATCATTGTTCGGACGCGAAATGCCGGGTCATGCCGACGTGCTGCTGTCGATCGCGGAAGAAGGGGGAGTTGTGCTGGATCAAGAACACGTGCGTTCGCTTCCCCCTGACGATCAACTCCAGTATTATGTCGATACAGCAAAGGCGCAAGGCATGCTCGCCGACACCTTCGACACTTCGTATGCCATTCGCCTCAGAAACGTTTATTGGGCGACATTGCATGCATTGGGTTGTCACGAGGCGTCGCGCTATACGGGAAATGCCAATCTTTTTGCATGTTCGGAAGTGCCTCCCGACAAAGCGCCATCCGATCTTTACCTTGGCTGGCAAGGACTTGTCGAAGGGGAACTTCACGTGCGTGCCGTGCCCGGCAGCCACCAGTCGGTGGTAAAGCCGCCCCACGTCGCGGCGCTGGCCGGGCAGCTTCTCAAGGCAATCGACGAAGCATTGTCGCATTCCATCAACGAGTTCGTCCTGAAAGAACAAAGATGAAACATCTTCTCGAAGAGTTTTTCACCCTGACCGGTATTCCGCGCCGCACGGTGTGGGTACTGGCCTTGGTGGGTATAGTCAGTGGCGGTGCCAATGCGGTATTGATGGCCATTGTGGGGGAAACCCTGAGGAATGGAACCGCCTGGCAACCGGCACAGATGGCGGGGATTTTCGTCTTTGTGGCGCTCGTCTATTTTGTCCTGCAACGCTATAGCATAAGCCGGACTGCCTGCCTGACCGAAGAGGCGAGCGGATATATCCGCACCCGGCTTCTGGATGCGGATCTCAAGGCTCCCCTTGCCGCCAGCGAGCGATTCGAGCATCACTACAAGCGACTTGTCCTGAGTCGGGATGCCGCACAAGTGGCCTCCGGTTTTCCCGGTATCGTCGGCCTGCTTTCCGCGATAACGACGGTGTGCTGCGCCCTGGTTTATTTGTTTTGGCTTTCCCTTGTGGCGGGTATTGTCGTTTGTACCGTTATCGGCCTGGCCATCGTGGCCTATCAAACGCTGATCTGGCGTACTACCGGCCCACTGCGCAATGCTTATGTCGAATACGATCGCGCTTTTGGTTTCATTGACGATTTATTACTCGGGCACAAGGAACTCAAGCTCGATGCGATCTGGTCGCGCGAGTTTGTCGGCTGCGATCTCAATCCCGCAATTGGGCGCGCCGCACAGTTGCTCGGTAAGGTGCATGCGAAGCAGCAAAATATCAGTCTGATCGGCATCATGACCTTTGTGGGATTGCTCGGCACGGCGGTATTCGTTCCTCCCTTGTTGGGAGCCTCCAGCGCGCTGATGGTCAATACGGTGGTTGTGCTGCTTTTCATTCACGCCTATGTCTTTGCCATCGTGCAAAGTTTTCCCCAGCTTGTCGAAATGGGATATGCGATGGGACGAATTCGCCAGCTCATGGATGATTTGAGCGGTGGCGAAGAAGCCGATGCCGCATCGGACGAGACACTCCCGGCAGATTGGCATCGCCTGCATCTATGCGATGTCGGCTATAGATATGCGTCGTCCGACGATCCCGGGAAATTCGCGTTGAAACACGTGAACCTCACGATTGAACGGGGGCAGTTGATATTCATTGTGGGCGGGAATGGAAGTGGCAAGACAACGCTTGCAAAAATCCTGCTCGGCCTGTACCGGCCAAGCTGCGGTGAAATACGGCTCGACGATGTGGCGATCGATCATCTCAACCGCCATCAGTATCGCCAAATGTTCAATGCCGTATTCACCAACGTTCATCTTTTTCGCCGTCGTGTAGAGGGTGCGCTTGCCGATCCGGACTCTTCCGTGCGCCGGATCCTGGATGACATGTCTATCGAATTGGCGGTTTCGGATGACCAGCGGCTTGACGTCCGGCCTTTTTCACAGGGACAGAAAAAGCGCCTGGCTTCGGCGCTCGCACTGATGAATGATAAGCCGATGTGTCTCTTCGATGAGTGGACGGCGGATCAAGACCCGGAATTTCGTGCCTACTTTCACAACCATTATTTGCCCGCGCTAAAGGCCGCAGGCAAAACCTTGCTCGTGATCAGTCACGATGACCATTACTTTCATAATGCCGACATTATCGTCCGGATGGAAGACGGACAGATTGTTTCGGCCTTGCCCCCCGAGAACGCATTGCGCGCAAGAAAGGAGCCGGACGACGAGCAAAACCGGCTGGATGCCGTTTGTGAAAACTTCGACATGCTGCCTGCTTTGGATGAATTGCTCGTCCCGGATGTCAGCGCCTGAGTTTTGCCGCAGATTGCAAGGATTCGTGAAATGTACAGAGAAAAATCATCCCTCTTTCCGGTGCGGACTTCGCCGTGCCAGGCGCAATGGCGGCTGAATGAGCAGAAGCCGACGTGGTTGCGCCCGTACACGAGAAGCGCCGGAAGGACGGATAAGCGTGCCGTACTCATTTGTTTCCCGCATGCCGGTGGCGCGGCAAGTGCTTTCGTGGGGTGGCGCGAGTTGGTTCCCGACAATTGGGGACTATTCGCGGTGAAATATCCGGGGCGGGAGGATCGACTCGCGGAGGCCCATGCTTCGAGCGTTACCGCGATTGCCGAGGCCGTGGCTGCCGAGTTGAGGGTGCTTGTTCCTGCGTCCGTGCCGATGATCTTTTTCGGGCATTCCATGGGAGCGGTTGTCGCATATGAAACCGCGCATGTCTTGAGCCGATCTGGCCGGGCACCGGGTCTGCTGGCCGTGTCGGCATCGTCGCCGGAAGGCGATAGCTGGTTTTCTTCGCCGGATACCCCAGGGACTTCAAACGACGGCAAAAGTCACCAACGATTCATCGCGGAACGTGTTGCGGGCCTGGATCCCGATTTTTCGGAAATTGCCAAATACCCGGATCTGCGCGATTACGCCGTCGCCGTGGTTCAGGCCGATATAGATGTGTGCGATCAGCATTCCCTGACGCCCGATACACTCGTTTCCGTCCCCATTCTTGCATTGAGCGGGCAGGACGATCCGGCGACGACACCTGGAAACGTCGATAAATGGCGGGCCTATTCGACCGGGCCGTTCAGTGCGCTGTCTTTTCCCGGCGGGCACTTCTATCTACGCAACGAGGCGAAGCGCGTCGTCCAGACACTCGTGAAAACCGCGGATCCATATCTGGCTCCGCCAATGGTCACGACAATGAGATACCAGACAGGGGGTGCGACAGGGGGCTGCCGGTATCGGGCCGATGGTGGAAGGCTGCCGGGGTAAGACGGCCTGGAAATGAATTTCGCAGAGGTGATTATGTTAACGAAGCATCTAGTTGTGACGACCGTACTGGCCACCATGCTTGGAGGGTGCGCGATGTTTGCCTCCGCGCCCGATCTGGATCAGCGTCAGTCGAAGGTGGAAGTTCCCGATGCATGGCGACAGATTTCTTCGGGCACGACGGGTTCCGATACGGACGACCTGGCGCAGTGGTGGCGGCGTTTCGGCGATGAACGCTTGAATGCGTTGATCGAACGTGGTCTTGCGGCTGCACCGGATATTCGCTCGGCGCAGGCACGTTTGCGACAAGCGCGGGCAAGCCGGGAACTGACGACGGCGAGCTGGTTTCCGAGCATGAGCTTTTCTGCCGACGGCACCCGGACTTCATACAACGACCGCGAGAAGAAGGCGGCCCAGAAGGCGGCCAATTCCAGGGACTTGTACAACGCGAATTTCGATGCCAGTTGGGAGCCGGATATTTTCGGTGTTACCCGCCATGCGGTGTCGGGGGCGGATGCCGATGTAAAGGCCGAAGCGGCAAGGGTGGAGCACGCCAAGGTCACGTTGGCGGCGGAAATCGCCCTGAATTATGTGCAATACCGCGCGAGCCAGGATCGCCTGGCGGTTGCCTGCCGCAATGCCTTGAGCCAGGAAGAAACGCTCAACCTGACCCGTTCGCGTGCCGCGGCGGGAAAGACGTCGCAACTGGCCGTGGAACAGGCCCGCACTTCGCTGGAGCAGACCCTTGCGACGATTCCAGACCTGCGTGGCGCGCAGACGGCCAGTCTCAACCGGCTGGATATTTTGCTGGGCCAGCCGCCCGGCACGCTGGCCGGGAATGACTGGAAAAAAATAAGCGCGGCTCCGGGAACGCTTGGCCCGGACAGTCTGCCCGGCACCGACCTGGGGCGCTTCTTCAAGCCGGACAACCCCGCGCCGTGCGGCGTTTTCGATGCGTATCCGCAGGCGTATGAGCTATGGAGCGGTACCGTGCTGGCGGCCCCCAGCCCGCGCCCCCGCGTGCCGGAGGTGATCGCGGTAGGGATTCCTTCCGAATCCTTGCGTCGCCGTCCGGACGTACAGGCGGCGGAAGCGAGCCTGCTTGCCGAAACGGCGCGGGTGCACGAGCGGGTGGCGGAACGTTATCCGAGCCTCCGGCTTGGCGGCAGCTTCGGCTGGCAGGACGTGGTGTTCTCGGGCCTGGGAACGTCTTCCTCGATCGTGCGTTCGCTCGCGGCGAGTCTGTCGGCAACCTTGTTCGATGGCGGGCGCATCAGGAGCCAGATCGACATCCAGGATGCAGTGCAGGAGCAAGCCTTGCTGAACTATGAGCAAGCCGTGCTGACGGCGCTGGAAGACGTGGAGAATGCGCTTTCGGCTTATGCGACCGGCCAGCAGGGCGTGGCGCACCATGAAAAAGCCGTCCAGGCGGCCAGGAATGCGGCGCAGCTTGCCCGGCAGATGTATCAGGTCGGCCTCACGGGTTTCCAGGAAGTGCTCGACACCCAACGTACCCTGCTTTCCGCCGAAGACGACCTGGCGACAGCCCATAGCGATGTCCTGGTTTCGGTCGTCCAGCTATACAAAGCATTGGGTGGAGGTTGGGAAGTCTCCGAAAGTGAGTCAAAATAAACGCCTGCCGAACGGATTCTTCCCGAACCTTTCCCTGTGACCGAGGCAACAATGTCCAACGATCTCAATTCCGTCGCCCTGAACAAGCTGCTCCAGGCAAAGAGGAACCAAAATTATTTGGCGGAGAAGGGCGAGGAAGGCGAAGAAGGCGAGGAGGAGGATGTTTACGTTGCGGAAGACGGGGTTTGCTACAACATCGTATTCGATGGTCTCGTGCGGGCCGATTTTTCCGAAGAAACCGTCAAGGCCAATCTTGCGCAGCTATACAAGTGCGATTTGTCGCATATAGAAGGCTTGTTCGGGGGCAAGCCCAGGGTGATAAAGCACGGGCTGAGCGGAGAGGATGCCGACAAATACGTTTGGGCCTTGCATAGAGCGGGTGCCATTGCGCGCAAGGAAGTCGAAAGCGCCGTCACGGCCAAATCCGATCTTCCCGCGCCGCGCGCGGT
The DNA here is from genome assembly GCA_031276015.1 of Azoarcus sp. Lineage (GTDB taxonomy): Bacteria > Pseudomonadota > Gammaproteobacteria > Burkholderiales > Rhodocyclaceae > WRNU01. The sequence goes on along the minus strand of JAISNX010000181.1, from coordinate 4,100 downwards.
CGATTCCTTTCCCGTCGTCGCAGAACTCAAGCGCATCTATTTCAAAAGCCCGAAACAGGTTTGGATGCTATTGGCCGTGGCGATGCTCATCGTGCTCGCCGTCATGCAGTTCGGTTTCAGCGGCGCCCCTCCGGGCACCTACCTGAGCGATAAAGTCAGCATGGGGGCGCTCACCGTGAGGGTTGCCGCCAGCGGCACCCTCAAGCCGACCCGTTCCGTCGATGTGGGCAGCGAACTTTCCGGCACGCTGGCCTCTGTTTTGGTGCAGGAAAACGATTACGTCAAGAAAGGCCAATTGCTGGCGCAGCTCGACACCTCCCAACTGGAAGCCGCCGTCATCAAATCCCAGGCTGTCGTCGCTTCCGGCAAGGCCAATGTCGCCCACATGGAAGCGACGGTGGCGGAGAGCCAGGAAAACCTCGCGCGCATGCGCCAACTCTGGCAAGACACGGAGGGCAAGGCACCCGCCAAGTCCGAACTGGATACCGCCGAGGCCGGGCTGAAGCGTGCCGATGCCCAGTTGAAAAGTGCCCTGGCCGACGTTGCCCAGGCCCAGGCGGTACTGGAGACGGATCGCACCAATATCCGCAAGGCGGCGATCATCTCGCCTGTCGATGGCGTGGTGTTGGCGCGCAAGGTGGAGCCGGGGCAAACCGTCGTGGCGGCAATGACGATTCCCGTGCTCTTTACCATCGCGGAAGACCTGACCCAGATGGAATTGCATGTGAATGTCGACGAAGCCGATGTGGCGCATGTCGTGGCGGGGCAAAAGGCGACTTTCACCGTTGCGGCCTGGAATGGCCGTCAATTTTCTGCCCAGGTCGAGCGGGTCTACCTGGGATCCACGATAACGGACAACGTCGTGACCTATACGGCGGTGCTGTCCGTGCCCAACAGCGATTTGGCCCTGCGCCCCGGAATGACGGCATCTGCCGAAATCATCACGGCACAGCGCGACAATGTACTGCTGGTGCCCAATGCCGCCCTGCGCTTCAATCCGGAAGAAAACGGCGCGCAACAACAACAGGAAAGCAGCCTTTTCAATATGTCGCAGTCAGCCAAGAACGCGCGCAAACGCCTGGAAAGCGGCAGCAAAACACAGGTCTGGGTGCTGGAAGGCAAACAGCAGTTGCGTGCCGTTCCCGTCCAGATCGGTGCCAGCGACGGTAGCCATACGGAAGTCCTCTCGGGTGAGTTGAAAAACGGTGCGAGAGTTGTCGTCGAGTATCAAGAAGCGCGTAAATGAAGGTATTGCAACTCAATGCCCGTTCCAACAAGAGCGAAACGGCCCCCCTGATCGAATTGCGCGGCATCACCAAAACCTACGGACAGGGGCAAGCCACGTTCCAGGCCCTGCGCGGCGTGGATATGAGCGTTCGCCAGGGCGACTTCCTCGCCATCATGGGGCCGTCCGGCTCGGGCAAATCCACGGTCATGAACATCCTGGGTTGCCTGGATACAGTGAGTTCCGGCGAATACCTGTTCCACGACATCCATGTCGAATGTCTCAGCCATAACGAACGCGCCTTGTTGCGGCGGCATTTCCTGGGGTTCGTATTTCAGGGCTTCAACCTGCTTGCCCGCACATCGGCACAGGAAAACGTAGAACTGCCGCTACTCTACCGTGGCACGCCGACGGCGAAGCGCCATAAAGAGGCCCGCGAAGCGTTGGCGCTGGTCGGACTTTCCGGTTGGGAAACCCACACCCCGACGGAACTGTCCGGCGGCCAGCAACAACGGGTTGCCATTGCCCGCGCCATCGTCACACGTCCCCTGGTATTGCTGGCCGACGAACCGACAGGCAACCTGGACAGCAAACGCAGCCACGAAATCATGAGGCTTCTGGTGCGTCTGAATCAGGAATGGGGCATTACCGTGCTCATGGTGACGCACGAGCCGGACATGGCGGTTTACGCCCGCCGCACCGTGCATTTCGTCGATGGACTGCTCGGCAAGGATTCCGAACGGGAGCCGTCGGCATGTTTCTGAATGCCATTCGGCTTTCCCTGCGGGAAATCCGTCGTAACCTGCTGCGTTCTTTCCTCACCGTCCTGGGGATCGTCATTGGCGTGGCGGCTGTCATCACCATGGTGACGCTGGGCAACGGCGCAACCAGGCTGGTCGGTGAAAAAATATCGACACTGGGGACCAACATGCTCATCCTGCTGCCCGGCAAGGATGGCATGGTGGAAGCGCCGAAATTCCGCATGAGCGATGTCGAGGCCATTGCAGAACAGATTCCCTCCCTTTTGGCGGTTTCGCCCGAAGTCCAGACCAACGCCAAACTGGTCGTCGGGGCCGAAAACCTGGAAAACAGGGTGCTCGGCGTAACCAATGCTTATTTCATTGCGGCGAACTGGACGCTCGCCGATGGTCGGCTTTTTTCGGAAGACGACGAAAAACTGGGCCGCGCGGTATGCGTGATTGGCGATACGGTACGCAGCAAACTGTTTGGCGAATCGAACCCGGTCGGACGGTCGATACGAATCAAGAAATTTTATTGTGAAGTGATCGGTCTGTTCGCTGGCAAGGGGCAGATGATGGGGGTAGACCAGGACGCCGTCGTTTTCGCCCCTGTCCGGGCCGTCCAGCGTCGCCTGACCGGCAATTCGAGCGTTCCCGTAATCCTCATTTCCACGAAGGACGGGGCGAACACAGACCGGGCGATGAAACAAATAAAGAGCTTGATGCGCGAGCGCCGCAGGCTCTCGGATAACGACGAAGACAATTTCGATCTGCTGAACACCAAGCAGATGACACAAGTCCTGACAGGCACGGTGGATATCATCACGACCCTTTTGGGCATTGTCGCGGCTGTGAGCCTTCTGGTGGGCGGCATCGGCATCATGAACATCATGCTGGTCTCGGTGACGGAGCGTACACGCGAAATCGGCATTCGCCTGGCCATTGGGGCATTGGGAAAAGAGGTACTGGCGCAATTCCTGACCGAAGCCGTAGCACTTTCCGCGACCGGCGGGCTGATCGGTATTGTACTGGCTTTCATGGCCTGCGCGATTCTCTCGTTTATTACGGAGATGCCCTTCATATTTTCCCCGGGCATCATCTTCGTTTCTTTCGTATTTTCCGTCGGCATTGGCATCATTTTCGGCTACATGCCCGCGCGTCGTGCGGCCAGCCTCGATCCGATCGAAGCCTTGCGGCACGAGTAGTGACGAAGTGCGGAAATGGATATTGACAATGACAGTACCTGCGTCTCTGTCTACTGGGTTTCTGTCCCCGAAACCGCGGACATGGATTACCTGAAGGCTGTTTTGAGCAAGGAGGAGCGGGATCGGTTAGGGAGATTTCGTTTTCGTTGCGATCACGATTCTTATCTGGCGGCCCATGCCGTACAGCGTCTACTGCTTTCAGAACTGACTGGCCAGGCACCGGAAACGCTCGAATTCACATACAACGAATTCGGCAAGCCGGAACTGGTCGAGCGCCCCGGGTCGCCTGCGGTGCGATTCAATCTCACGCACACCAAGGGGATGGCCGCAATGGCAGTCGCTATCGGATTCGATATTGGCATTGATGTCGAATGGATGCAAGATGGCATCAACTTTCAAGATTTGTCCGATCGGCATTTTACGCGCGCCGAGAACGACTATCTGGAATGTGTCCCGTCACGGCAAAGGAAAACAGCGTTTTATCGGCTTTGGACGCTCAAGGAAGCCTATGTGAAGGCGGTAGGGCAAGGGCTGAACTGCGCACTGGATAGTTTCAATCTTCTGGACATCGACACCGTGCCGCGCCTGGCCGACAGTCGCAAAGAAACCATGCCCGGATGGCACGTCGAGAGTATCGTGCCATCCGATTATCACTGCATTGCGCTTGCCATATACCATGGCCTGAACGCAAGACCACTGATTTGCGTTCACGCAATCGCGTTGCGCGACTTGGCACGACGGAGCGACGAAACACGGTATGGATGAGGTGGCCGGGGCGAGCGCGACCAGGGTTTCGTCGTTCATCACGTAGCGGTCGGGGTCGTCGGGGTCGATGAGGCCATCCTGGCCATGGCTGGTGTAGGGGTCGAGCGCCACGTCGGTGATGATGCCGAGCGCCGGAAAGCGCGTCTTGAGCGCGGCAACGGCACG
>JAISNX010000045.1 GCA_031276015.1 Azoarcus sp. | reverse complement strand
ACCTACCGCGTCATGGACGGGCGCGGCGGCGGCGGGCGCGGCCAGCAGCGTTTCGCCCCGCTCAATTCGTGGCCGGACAACGTCAATCTGGACAAGGCGCGCCGCCTCCTCTGGCCGATCAAGCAGAAGTACGGGCAAAAGATTTCCTGGGCCGACCTGATCATCCTGGCCGGCAATGTCGCGCTCGAATCGTCGGGCTTTCGCACGCTCGGCTTCGCCGCCGGCCGCGAGGACGTATGGGAACCGGATCAGGACGTTTACTGGGGTTCGGAAACCACCTGGCTCGCGTTGAGCGACAGCCCGAACAGCCGTTATTCCGGCGAGCGCACACTGGAGAACCCGCTCGCTGCCGTGCAGATGGGCCTGATCTATGTCAACCCGGAAGGCCCGGACGGCAACCCCGACCCGGTTGCCGCAGCCGGGGACATCCGCGACACGTTCCGCCGCATGGCAATGAATGACGAGGAAACCGTGGCGCTGATCGCCGGGGGGCACACGCTCGGCAAGACTCATGGCGCCGGCCCCGCGGACAAGGTGGGCGCCGACCCGGAAGCCGCGCCAATCGAACAGCAGGGTCTGGGTTGGATCAGCGCGCACGGCAGCGGCAAGGGCACCGACGCGATTACCTCCGGCCTGGAGGTGGTGTGGACGCAGACGCCGACGCAATGGAGCAATTTCTTCTTCCAAAATCTGTTCAAGTACGAATGGGAACTGGAAAAATCACCGGCGGGCGCGCACCAATGGGTCGCCAGGGATGCCGAGGCGATGATCCCCGACCCCTTCGATCCCGCCAGGAAGCGCAAACCGACGATGCTCACCACCGATCTGTCCCTGCGCTTCGACCCGGAATACGAGAAGATTTCGCGCCGCTTCCTCAACGATCCGCAGGCGTTTGCCAACGCTTTCGCCCGCGCTTGGTTCAAGCTGACCCACCGCGATCTGGGGCCGAAGTCGCGTTATCTGGGGCCGGAAGCACCCAAGGAAGACTTTCTCTGGCAAGACCCGCTGCCTGCGGCGATTCACCAACCCGGCGCCGTCGACATCGCCGACCTGAAAACAAGGATCGCCGCTTCCGGCCTTGGCGTCGCGGAACTCGTCTCGGTCGCCTGGGCGTCGGCCTCGACCTTCCGCGGCAGCGATAAACGCGGCGGCGCCAACGGCGCGCGCCTCGCGCTCTCGCCACAAAAGGACTGGGAAGTCAACCGCATCGCGGTGCGGGCGCTTCCCAGGCTCGAGGAAATCCAGAAAGCCTCCGGCAAGGCGTCGCTGGCCGACGTGATCGTGCTCGCCGGCGGCGTCGGCATCGAACTGGCGGCCAGAGCGGCGGGCGTCCTCATCGAAGTGCCGTTCATCCCGGGCCGCGTGGACGCGCGCCAGGATGAAACCGACATTCAATCCTTCGGCGTACTGGAGCCTGTCGCCGACGGCTTTCGCAATTACAAGAAAGCCGGCGTCGACCTCCCTGCCGAAACCCTGCTGATCGACAAGGCACAGTTGCTGACCCTGACCGCGCCGGAGATGACCGTGCTCATCGGCGGCCTGCGTGCGCTCGGCGCCAACCACGACGGCGGCGGGCACGGCGTATTCACCGACAAGCCCGGCGTGCTCTCCAACGATTTCTTCATCAACCTGCTCGACATCGCCACCGAATGGAAGCCCATCGACGACAAGGCCGAGACCTTCGCGGGCAAGGACCGCAAGACCGGCGCACCGAGATGGCGCGGCACCCGCGCCGATCTGGTGTTCGGCGCCAATTCGGTGCTGCGCGCGCTGGCCGAAGTCTATGCCAGCGCCGATGCGCAAGAAAAATTCGTCAAGAACTTCGTCGCCGCCTGGGTCAAGGTGATGAACCTCGACCGTTTCGACCTCGCCTGATACGTATCTTCCGAAGCGCGGCCCGCCGACCGCACCCTCCGCGCTCCGGGGTTTTCCGCCATTTCCCGCAAGCATGAATTCCGGCCGGTTCGCGCTCTGGGTTCGCATGCTGTTTTCTTGCCTGGTGGATGCGGATACGGAAGCCTTCATGTCACCGCCCAAGGCTCATGCCCGCCAAGGGTTTTTATCGCTTCCAGAAATGAAGGACGTGGATTGAAACACCGCTGCTATGGGAGCGCTCACGCAGGCACCGTCCATCGGCAGCGCTGTACGCCAGGAGGAACGAACTGGATTGCCGTGTCGCTTCGCTCCTCGCAATGACGAGATGGAAGCGGTTTTCGTCGATGACGGGGCGGGGGGCGGAACGGGGGTACGCCCGGGAAAGCCAGAAATCGTAAATGGGTTCCAGGCGATCTCGCGCCCTTGCCAGAAAATTCCGCCGAAATAATCCGTATATTCCCCCGCTGGAAAGCGTATCCGGCGCGAGGCGCGGGAAAATGCATGCGCGGAGTGGTGGCAAGGATGGAAATAAGCGCCGAAAACCCGGCTTGTTCCCGCCACATCGGCGCGGAGGCGGGCCGCATAATCGGCACAGAATGCACGATGTGCGTGGGAAAAGCCGGAGATTCAACGATGGACGTCAAACGCTATTTTGCCCCGACCGCCCGCGAGGCGTTGCGCGCCTTGAAGGCGGAACTAGGCGCCGAGGCGATCGTGCTCTCGAACCGGGCC
>JAISNX010000017.1 GCA_031276015.1 Azoarcus sp. | reverse complement strand
GATGACCTCCTGGATGACGTGCGCCGGGCTGTCGGTGCGGGTATACATGCCCGGTCGCTCGCGCACCGGCTCCAGCCCCTTGAGAACGCGGAAGGATGATTCATCGTATTGCTTGCCTGTCATCGCCAGCCCTGTGAGTTGCGCCGAAGGCGGCAAGGATAGCAGACTCGTCCGTGCCCACCCGTGCGCACAATGTCTGTTACTCCCTTGTTCCGCTGTAGCCCGGTTGAGCTACAATCTGAACCTAGCTAGTAGGGAGACTGATAATGGCTGCAACTGCATTTGTCCGGGCGCGGATCAATGAAACGCTGAAAAACGATGCCGCCGCCGTTCTGGCGGGAATGGGCCTGACCGTCTCTGATGTGGTGCGTATTGCCCTGACGAAGATCGCCAGGGAAAAGGCGCTGCCGTTCGAGATGCGCGTTCCCAATGAACTGACGGCGGAGACGCTGGCAAAAAGCGAGCGCGGCGAGGACATACACCACGCCAGGGATGCGGATGACCTGTTTGATCAACTGGGTATCTGATGCGGCAGCCCAGTTATTCCGGCCAGTTCAGGCGCGACGTGAAGCAGGCGCAGAAGCGCCGCAAGGACATGAACAGGCTCAAAACCTTGTTGACCTTGCTCATCAATGACGAACCCTTGCCAGCAGCCTATGGCGACCACCCGCTGAAGGGGGACTGGGCCGGATACCGTGATGCGTACATCGAACCGGACTGGCTGCTGATCTACAAGATCGACGGCGATGCATTGCGCTTCGAGCGCACCGGGCGACATGCGGACTTGTTCGATGGGTAATCCGCCACTTCAGGCCGTCATTGCCAGCGCGTTCTTCAGGGTATTGCCGCCGATGATGCGCATCAGTTTGTCCGCATACATCGGGTCGGTGGCATAGCCCGCGTTTTGCAGTCCCCGCGCGAAGGCGGCGGCGTCGTTCCTGCCGAGTACCTTGGCGTAGCGCGGGCTGTCGGTAAGCAGTTTCGCGTAATCGGCGAACGCCTCACTGTAGGACGAATACGAGCGGAAGGCCGTTTTCTGCCGCTGCCAGCCTTCGCCAAGGTATTCGTTGACTGTCTGTTGCGCGGTAGTGGGGCCGTTCCAGTTGCGGCCTGCCTTGATGTTGAAGAGGTTGTAGCTCGGGCTGCCATCGGCGTTCCTGGGCTGTTTCGCGCCCCAGCCGGTTTCCAGTGCCGCCTGTGCCACCATGAAGTGCGCCGGTATGCCCGTGGCGCGACTGGCCGCGTGCGCGTAGGGCCATACGTCGGCAACGAAGTCGCGCACATGCTCCGGTACTTTGCCGGTCGCGCTGCGCGCGGCGTCGACGGTGGCGGCAATCTTTGCCGTGAGTGTGGCCGTTTCGGCAATTTCGCCGCCTGTCTCGCGCCTGTTTGCCGCTCGCGCGGATGCGGCACTGCTGATGCCTGCACCGGGCGGCTCGATCATGCTCCAGCGGGAGGAAAGCGGTGCAGCCGCCGCGTGGCGCGCCGTTTGGGCAGCGGGGGGCGTGCTTCCCGCCTTGCCGTTTTTGACAGTGCCGGTTTCCTGTGTGCTCTTGCCGCCGCCGAGTTGGCGGAACAGGGCTTCGGCCAGGCCGGTGGATTTCGATTGCGCCAGGTTGCTGGCCAGTTGCTGGTCGTGCAGTTCCTGCGCGAGCCGGGTCTGGTCGCTGTCCATCGGGCCGTTGGCGGGGGTGGCGTCGCGCATGGCCTTGAGCATCATATGCAGGAACAGGCTCTCGATCTGCCGGGAAGCCCCGCGCAGGGCTTCATCGGTATTGCCGCCGTTTTTCGCCAGATTTCGTAGTTCGCTCAATGATCTGGGATCGAGCGCGTTGAGATGGATGCCGTTGCTTGCCATGGCGCATTCCCCCGAGTGCGTTGCAGTTTTCCAGTGATTTCCAGTTCGGCGCGCAAGGCTCCCGTCACTCATTGCCTGAAGGATGCTGACGAGGCCGGGCGGTTTCGCGTCGGGCGCGTTGAGCGCCTCACTACGTCAGCAAGTTTTGCGCCAGCGCAGTGTTTATAATGTGCCTCCCTTTTTTCCTGCCCGACGCCATGCTCCGTCCTGCCACCTTTCCGCTGATCCTCTTGGCCGCGCTGTCTTTCACCGCCTGCAATCCGGAAATAGAGGACGACCGTCCCGGCCAGCCCGTCAAGCATCGCCGGGAAGCTTTCAAGGCGCTGCTGCGGGCGACGGAGCCTTTCGGGAGGATGCTGGACGAAGGCCAATACAGCACGCAACGCCTCGCCGCGCTGAAAGGAGCCTTGGTGCAGGTGCGCGAAGAACCGTGGAATTATTACGGCCCCGATACCAATTACCCACCAAGCAAATCACGGCCCGAAGTGTGGAGCCAGCCGGAGAAATTCGAGGCCGAACGTCAACGTTTTTTCACCGCCACCGATGCGCTTCTGGCCGCCGACAGCGAGGCGGCAGTGCGGGCGGCCTATGACGAAACACGCGCCACTTGTAAATCCTGTCACGACGCTTTCCGCCGTTGAAACCGCTGTCTTGTCCGTAACACCACCCGTTAGAGCGTTTTCGGTTCGGATGATGACATTCGTCATTGCGAGGCGCGCAGCGCCGTGGCAATCCATGCGGCGGTGCGGCCTTCCGAAACGCCTTCGCTCGCCGTGAGGCCGTCTGGATTGCCGCGGGCCTAAAGGCCCTCGCAATGACGAAAAATATTCCCCGTCGGAAGAGTCAGCATTTGAGACAAAAACGCTCTAATGCGGGTGGTCGCCGCTCCATGGATTGCCGCGGGCCTTCGGCCCTCGCAATGACGGATGCCAGCATTTGAACCCAAAACGCGCTGATCAGGGCAGGGTGCTCACCCGTACACCGTCACATAGCAGCCCGACTCCCACGCCTGCAAGCGTCCCAGTTCCGCCGCATCGGCATAGCCTTCGGCGTGGAAAAGCCGCAGTGTTTCGAGGGTGGCCTCCGGGGCGCAGGCGACGAGCAGGCCGCCGCCGGTCTGTGGGTCGGTGAGCAGGGTTTGTTGCCAGGGGGGGATGTTGTACAGGGAAACGTCCGCCGAGCAGGATACCCAGTTGCGCTCGGATGCCTCGGTCTTGAGACCCTGCCGCGCGAAGTCGTGCGCCAGGTCGATGACGGGCAGGGCGTCGAACGCCAGGTCGGCGCGGCAGTTCGATCCGCGGCAGAGTTTGAGCAGGTGCCCGAGCAAGCCCTCGCTGGTGACGTCGGTCATCGCGTGTACGCCGTCGCACGCGGCCAGTTTTTCCCCGATGCGGTTGAGTTGCGTGGCGATGCCGATCATCGTGGCATAACCGGCTTCGTCCAGCCGTTCGTTCCTGAAGGCGGCACTCAGGACGCCGATGCCCAGCGGCTTGCCCAGGATCAGCGCGTCGCCGGGTTTCGCGCCGATATTGCCGCGTATCCGCGCCGGAGAGGCCAGGCCGAGCGCCACCAGGCCGTATATGGGTTCGATGCTGTCGATGGAGTGCCCGCCCGCGATGGGGATGCCCGCTTCACGGCAGATGCTCGTGCCGCCTTCGATCACGCGCCCGATGATCGGCAGGGGCAGTTTGCCGATGGGCATCCCGACCAGCGCCAGCGCCAGAATGGGCGTGCCGCCCACGGCGTAGACGTCGGAGAGCGCATTGGCTGCCGCGATGCGCCCAAAGTCGTAAGGGTCGTCGACGATGGGCGCGAAGAAGTCCGACGTTGCAATCAGCGCCTGTTGCTCGTTCAGTTTGTAGACCGCCGCGCCGTCGCCCGTTTCGGCTCCGGCCAGCAGTTCCGGCGGCATGAGGCCGGGCGGCATCCGCGCCAGCATGTCGCGCAGGACGACCGGCGAGATTCTGCTACCGCCGCTGCCGTGCGAGAACTGCGTCAGCCGGATTCTTTCTTCCATGTCCGTGGGTGCCCGTCATCAGGGCTTGCTCTCCCCGTCCCCCTGCGACGGTGTTTCTTCCGGCGGCGAGGCTTTTTCCACCGGCAAGCCTTTTAGCTGGTTGAGCGCCTGGGCAAGCTGGTAGTCGTCCGGGCTGCCGTATTCGAAAGGCTTGGGCAGTTCGGTTTTGGCGGCCTCGGCGGGTTTGTCGGTTTTGTCCTCGTTGGGCTTTTTGTCGTCGGTTTCTTCGGGATCGCGGTCGTTGCCGAGGTGGCCCTGGAGGTCGGCTTCGCGCAGCCGCTTGGCCGAACCGCCCTGGACGGATTCTTCGACGAAGATGTCGGGGTCGATGCCCTTGGCCTGGATCGAGCGGCCGCTCGGGGTGTAGTAGCGCGCTGTGGTGAGCTTGAGCGCGGCGGCGTTGGCGAGCGGGAGGATGGTTTGTACCGATCCCTTGCCGAAGGTGCGGGTGCCCATGATTTTCGCGCGTTTGTGATCCTGGAACGCGCCCGCGACGATTTCGGAGGCCGAGGCTGATCCGCCATTGACCAGCACGACGATGGGTACGTCGCGCGTCCAGGAGGGCAGGGCGCGCAGGGCACTGCCCTGGAGGTATTCGCCAAGCATGGCGCGGTATTCGCGGTGCGCGCCCTCGGTGCGGCCATTGGTGGTCACGACCATCGCGCCTTCGGGCAGGAAGGCCGAGGCGACGCCGACGGCACCGTTGAGCAGGCCGCCCGGATCGTTGCGCAGGTCGAATACGAGACCCTTCGGCTTGCCTTCTTTCGCCAGTTTGGCAAGGTGCTCGGCCATCGACTGGACGGTGTTTTCCTGGAACTGCGTGATGCGCAGGTAGTTGTAGCCGGGTTCGACGATCTTGGATTTGACGCTCTGCGCCTTGATGATTTCGCGGGTCAGGTCGACGACGATCGGTTGCGATTCGCCTTTTCTCGCCAGCGTCAGGCTGATCTTGGTCGCGGGTTTGCCGCGCATGCGCTTGACGGCTTCGTCCAGGTTCATGCCTTTGACGAGAACGTCGTCGATCTTGATGATGAGGTCGCCCGCCTTGATGCCCGCGCGGAAGGCCGGGGTGTCCTCGATGGGGGAGACGACCTTGACGAAGCCGTCTTCCATGCTGACTTCGATGCCGAGGCCGCCGAATTCGCCCTTGGTGCTGACCTGGAGTTCTTTCAGGGCATTGGCGTCGAGATAGGCCGAGTGCGGGTCCAGCCCGCTCAGCATGCCGGTGATGGCTTGCGTGAACAGTTTTTTGTCTTCGACCGGCTCTACGTAGTCGCGCTTGACGACGTTGAATACGTCGGCGAAAGCGCGCAGTTCTTCGACCGGCAAGGGTTGCTGCGCGCCGAGTTTGTCGGCACTGGCGGAAAAATTCAGGCTGAGCATGATGCCGACGATGACGCCGGTCAGCACCAGGCCGAATTGTTTCAACTTGCTGTTGGGCATGAGCACTCCGCGAAAAGGTTATTTGGGTCTGACCCACTGCATCGGGTCGATGGCTTGCCCCCGATGGCGAATCTCGAAGTATAGGCCGGAATCCGTCGCCACTCCGCTCGCGCCGACGCTGGCAATGGCCTCGCCGCCGCGCACGGCTTCGCCGGTTTCTTTGTAGAGGGCGTCGTTGTTGCCATAGATGGAGAGATAACCGTCGCCATGGTCGATGATGAGCAGGTTGCCGTAGCCGCGCAGCCAGTCCGAGAAGACGACTTCGCCATCGCTGACCGCGCGCACTTCGGCACCGCTGGCGGCGCGGATGAAGACGCCGCGCCAAGTCATGCCCCGTCCGGCCCGCGCTGCGCCGAAGCGCCCGATGAGTTCGCCCGTGACCGGAAAGTGCAGGCGACCGCGAAGCTGTGCGAATTTCACCCCGGCGGACGCTGGCCCGGCGGCTTCGTGCACCCTGCCGACCACGGGTTCGACCGCTTCTTTTTCGCCCGGTTGCAGCGGTTGCTGGTTCGGTTTCTGGCCTTCGGGTTTTGTCCGCGCGTTCGCGCGTTCGCGTGCCCGCTCGCGCCTTGCGGCCTCGGCCCGCGCTTCGGCTTCGAGGGCGTTCTGTACCAGGGTGTTGATGACTTGCGTGAGCCGTTCTTCGTCGAGCTTGAGGGCCGCGACCCGTTCGCGTTGCGACTTCAGCGTGGACGTGATTTTCCCCAGTGCCTCGCGGCGGGCGGTGTGGGTTTCGTCCAGCTTTTCCTGATGTCGGCGGCGGTCTTTCTCGATGCGCGCGAGGGTTTCGCGGCGCGCGGCGATGTGGCGGGTCTGTTCGGATTGGTAGCGCAGATCGGTTCGGAGATTTTCGATCAGTGCCATCTGGACGCGGCCAAGGCGTTCGAGATAGTAGGTATCGCGCACGAACTGGTTGGGATCGCGCGCCGCCAGCAGGGCGGCAATGTTGCTGCCCGTGCCGTGGATGTAGTTGCGCCGCAGCCATTCGGCGAGTTCTTCCTGGCGGGCGGCGATGCGGGCTTCGATTTCGCGCTGTCCAGTTTCGAGCGCGGCAAGTTGGCGTTCGATGTCGGCGCGCTCGGCCATCGTCTGGCGCAGGGCGCGCGCCGCCTTCGAGACTTCGCGCTCGGCCTCGGCCACGGCGGCGGTGGCTTCGGCGTGCGCGGCTTCGAGCTTTTCAAGCTCGCGCTGCAAATTGCCGATGCGCCGCTTGATGTTGTTGAGGTCGGATCGCTTGGCGCGAATTTCGGCCTTGCTTTTGCCCGTCTGCGCATGCGGCGTGCCGGGCAGGATCAGTCCGGCCCACGCCACCAGCATTGCGGCGAGCACGCGCCGGACGGAAATGGCGGCCACGGCGAAAGGTGCCTCAGGGTCTGGCCTTGCCTTGGCTCGCCACGGCGGCCTGGGCGGCGCGGATGACGTCCTCGTTGGCAAGGTAGTTGCTTTTGAGCGGGCGCAGGTTCGCGTCCAGCTCGTAGACGAGCGGCTGCGCGGTCGGGATGTTCAGCCCGACGATGTCCGTCTCGCCAATGCCGTCGAGGTACTTGATGAGCGCGCGCAGGCTGTTGCCGTGCGCCGCGATCAGGACGCGCCGCCCGGCGAGAACCTGCGGCGCGATCACGGTTTCCCAGTAGGGAACCACGCGCGCCACGGTGTCGCGCAGGCATTCGGTGCGCGGGAATGCCGCCCTGGGCAGCAGGGCGTAGCGGGGGTCGTCGAAAGTGAGGCGAGGGTCGTCTTCCGCGAGCGGCTCGGGCGGCGTGTCGTAGGATCGCCGCCAGGCCAGCACTTGCGCGTCGCCGTAGCGCGCGGCGGTCTCGGCCTTGTCCAGCCCTTGCAGGCTGCCGTAATGGCGTTCGTTGAGCCGCCAGCTGTGTTCGACCGGCAGCCAGAGCAGATCGAGTTCTTCGAGCACGATGTTGAGCGTCTTGTTGGCGCGCTTGAGCACCGAGGTATAGGCCAGATCGAAGCCGTAGCCTTCGCGCCGGAGGAGTTGCCCGGCGGCGCGCGCTTCCGCGACGCCTCGCTCGGTGAGATCGACATCCGTCCAGCCGGTGAAACGGTTTTCCTTGTTCCAGGCGGATTCGCCGTGACGAAGCAATACGATCTTGTACATGAATGAACATCCGGAAAAACACAAGGCCAGCACCGAAGCCGAAGCGCCACGAAGAAACCCGGCGGGGCAAGCATCGCGGTTGTACACCCCGGCGGTGCGAACCGGGGCTGCCCGCAACCGGGGCTGCCCGCGCGAGGCGCTGTATTCTATACTACCGCCCTTGTCCGCTTGAGGCCGTCGGGCCTTGCGTCCGGGTGTTCATCCGGCTCCCCCCTCTCTTTCCTGGAGTAAGCACTGCGTGGAGTTTCTGCAACAAAACATGATCTGGGTCGCGCTGGCCGTCTTGTCGGGCGCATGGCTGCTCGTCGAAATGCTTCGCCAGATGCGCGACAAGAGCCTGCTCACCCCGCTCGCGGCCACGATGCTCATCAACCGCGAGGATGCCTTGGTGATCGACGTGCGCGAGCAGGGCGACTTCGATCAGGGCCACTTGCCCAATGCCCGTCACCTGCCGCTCGGTGACCTCGAACGGCGCACGGGCGAACTCGAAAAATTCCGTGCCCGCCCGTTCATCCTCTATTGCGGCAACGGCTCGCGCGCGGCGACAGCCATTGCCACGCTGAAGAAAGCCGGATTCGAGAAACTCTACAACCTGCGCGGCGGTCTTTTCGAGTGGGAAAAGGCCGGGCAGCCGCTGACCCGCAAGAGGAAGTGAACGACAACGCGAGCGTGCCGCGCCCGCTGCCCGCGCAACCGAACGTCAAAATGTACACCACCGCCATTTGTCCGTTCTGCATCCGCGCCGAAAAGCTCCTGCGCGCGCGCGGTGTGGGCGAGATCGAAAAAATCCGCGTCGACCTCGACCCCGACCGCCGCGCCGAGATGATGCGCATCACCGGACGCCGAACGGTTCCACAGATTTTCATTGACGATTACTATGTCGGGGGTTGCGAAGAACTCCAGACCCTCGACCGCGAAGGAAACCTCGCAACCCTGCTGCGTCATGGGCGAATCCCCTGATCCGCCCGCGCGCAGCCCATCAACCCGTTGTTCAAATCAACTTCCAAGGTAGACGAATATGGCCGACAACACACAGCCCGCCGACAACCAGCCCGCTTTCTCGATCGAGAAAATCTACATCAAGGATCTTTCGCTCGAAGTGCCCAACGGCGCAAAAAGCTTCCTCATCCGCGAGGCTCCCCAGGTCAACGTCAAGCTCAACACCGAAGCTGGCCCGATCGAGCAAGACGTCTTTGAAGTCAAGCTCACCGTCACCCTCGAAACCGTCCTGCCCGACAAGCGTTCGCTGTTCCTGGTGGAACTGACCCAATCCGGCATCTTCCGCATCCGGAACATTCCCGAAAACGAGCTTGAACTGGTACTGGGCATCGGTTGTCCGAACATCCTTTTCCCCTACGCGCGCGAAGCGGTCTCGGATGCCATCGTCCGTGCCGGATTCCAACCCGTGCTGCTCGCCCCGGTCAACTTTGAAGTGCTCTTCAAGCAGTCGCGCCAGCAGGCACAAGTCGGCGGGCAGGGCACGCCCTTGCAATAAAAAGGAAACCAACGATGAGCCGCCATGCGATTCTCGCTGCCGCTGTTCCGCTCTTCGCGGCCAGTGGCGCGGCTCTGGCCATCGACTACGCCTCGGTCGCCAGTCCCGCCATTCTTTACGAAACCTCGTCCTTGCAGGCGCGCAAGCTCGCCATCATCCGCGCGGGCACGCCGGTCGAAATCGTCATTACGAGTCCCGATCTGCAATGGGTCAAAGTACGCGATTCCGCCGGGGGCATGGCATGGATCCAGGGCGGTTCGCTCGACAGGCAGCGCACCGTACTTGTCACCGCCGAACAAGCGGCGGTGCGGCGCGAGCCATCCAGCAATGCCCCGGTGGCCTTCGAGGTTGCCCGCGATGTCGTGCTCGAATTCGTCTCCGCTTCCCCGGATGGCTGGGTCCAAGTGCGGCACGCCGACGGCGAGGGAGGCTACCTGCGATTCACCGAAGTATGGGGGCTTTGAGTCCGTTGCGTATCGCGGTTTTCGGGGCTGGCGCATGGGGCACGGCCCTGGCGCAAGCCTTCTCTGCCAGCCACGAAGTCTGTCTGTGGGCGCGCGAGGCCGACAACATCGACGAGATGCGCCGCACGCGCGAAAACCGGCTTTTCCTGCCCGGCATCCTCCTGCGACCGGAACTCGACTTCAGCACCGATTTCGATCGAACCGCCGCCGATGCCGACCTGCATCTGGTCGCCACGCCGCTGGCCGGATTGCGCGATACCGTGCGTGCCCTGCGCCAGCACGCATCGCGCTCCGGCACCGCCGCGCCGCCGCTCCTGTGGGTCTGCAAGGGGCTGGAAGCGGGCAGTAGCCGCCTGCCGCACGAAATCGTCGCCGACGAACTGGGTCGGGATGCCGCCTGCGGCGCGCTCACCGGCCCGAGCTTCGCCGCCGAAGTCGGGCGCGGACAGCCCACGACCATCGTCCTGGCCTCCAGGAACATCGCCTTCGCCAACGACTGGATACACAAACTGCACCAGCCGCGCCTGAGGCTCTACGCCAATGACGACGTGATCGGCTGCGAAATCGGCGGTGCGCTCAAGAACGTCATCGCCATTGCCGCGGGCGTCGCCGACGGCATGGGCTTCGGCCTCAATGCCCGCGCCGGACTCATCACGCGCGGACTGGCCGAAATCGCCCGACTCGCCATCGCGCTCGGTGGTCGCCGCGATACCCTCATGGGGCTGGCGGGCATGGGCGATCTCGTCCTCACCTGCACCGGCGACCTTTCCCGCAACCGCACCGTCGGCCTGGCCCTGGCCGTGGGCAAGAGCTTGCCGGACATCCTCGCGGAACTCGGCCACGTCGCCGAAGGCGTCCCCACCGCGCACGAAGCTGCCCGGCTCAGTGCGCGCCTCGGCGTCGAAATGCCCATCTGCTCCGCCATCGACGCCTTGCTGCGCGGCGAACTTGCCGCCCGCGACGCAGTGGAACAACTTCTGGCGAGAGAACCGAAACAGGAGTGGTAGGCACGGTGCGCGGCACTTGCCGTTCCATGGGATGCCGTGTCGTTTGTGGTGTCAGGCGCTTTTGGACTTGTCCGGTTTTTTGTTGGCGTCGGGGTTTGCCGCGCGGCGCTTTCAAAGCGCGATGTGGCTTGCCGCTTCGCGGCGAGTGGCCTTGTACCAGTAGAACCACAGAGGCCATCCCGAAGGATCGCGGCAAGCCATTT
>JAISNX010000150.1 GCA_031276015.1 Azoarcus sp. | reverse complement strand
AGATATTATGGTACTTCGTGCTGTCGTGAATTTCCTCGTAGGCGAAGATCAGGATGCAAATTGCCCGCTTGATCCTGTGATAGTCCTCGCCCCGCCTGACTTGCTCCGTCACCATGCTGGAGAGATAGAACAGCGCCCGCTCGCGCATCTCCGGGATGGGGTTCAGTTGTATTTCGATGTCGACAACATTTTTCCGGGCAGTGACGATCTTCACATCCAGAATGCCCAGTTTGTCCTCCGGTCGCTCGCCCAGCAGATGCGGGTCGACGATCTGCACGTCGGCGTAGTCTTCCGGCGGCAGGTCGAGCGCCGATTGCAGGAAGCTGACCAGCAGGCGCTTGTCGCTCATCAGGCGCTTGAAAACGACGTCCATGCGGGGTTTCAGGATTTCCCTGGACATGAATTTCTTCCTTCGGCATGTGTGGAAAATGGTCGCGGCATTGTGCGGCAAGCGTTGGCAAGATGCAATGTCGCCCCGTGACAAGCCAGAGGGTCTGTACTTTCGCCGTCATTGCGAGGCGAGGGAAGTATTTCGTCATTGCGAGGGCCGAAGGCCCGTGGCAATCCATGCGGCGCTTCCAATGGCGGAACCGCTTCATGGATTGCCACGGCGCTTTGCGCCTCGCAATGACGTCCCGCCCGGCAGTGTCCGCATTGGAACCGAAACCGCGCCAATCCGCGCCAGTCGCAAAAACGCCCCTTTTCAGGGGCGTTCAAAGCAGGCTTGCCGTGGGAGGGAGATCAACGGCAGCTTGAAGGCAAGTATTTGGGTTCGATGCTGCCGCCACATTGCCAAGATTTGATCGCGTGTTCCTTTCCCCGTTCAAAGTCCTCATCTTTAGCCGGAGTTGTGGTATTCGCATCGGTGAAAGGAGTAAGCGTCAGCGTATTGTTAGATCCTAATTGTGAAATATTTCGGGCGGTCACTGTAATTACACCAGTAGGACTCGTCGAAATGGACTCCACATACTGAGAAACCGGCGCAGTGGCGGAACCGCCTTCACCACAGGCAAAAGAGTCATTCTCTGTGGGAGCGGCACTCATCCCGGTCTGGGATGCCTCTGTCACCGCTGAACGGCAGGTCGACGCCGCCAGGATCAATTCCGATATGCGCGCACGCGCGGTGTAATCCTCGTAAGCGGGCAAGGCCACTGTCGCCAGAATCCCGATAATCGCCACGACGATCATCAGTTCGATCAGCGTAAAACCCTGTTGCAGTGTTTTCATTTCGTGTCCCCTGTTGAAATGGCGAATCTGCCATCGACAGTCTTTCAGCAAGGGCCATGCCAGGCGCGGGCGGTGCCTTTGCGTGACGCGGCTCACGCCTCCGCGTCCCGAAGTGACAAT
Organism: Azoarcus sp.; assembly: GCA_031276015.1. Taxonomy (GTDB): domain Bacteria; phylum Pseudomonadota; class Gammaproteobacteria; order Burkholderiales; family Rhodocyclaceae; genus WRNU01. Next base: position 9,061 of record JAISNX010000150.1, on the reverse strand, counting down.
GCGACGCCTCGGGATTGTCATTTTCTGACAGGACGTGCGGCTTGCCCTTCACCTTCCCGGCATGCCCGCCCGCGTCGGCCTTGCCAGCCCGAGCAGCACGATCAGCAACAGGAACACGATGCCCGAGGCCCAGAAGAACTCCGTCAGCGAGAGCGTTGCCGATTGGGTGTCGATCATGCGGTTGATGGTCGCCAGCGCCTGCGCCTGATCCATGCCGCGTTTTTGCAGTTCTTCGAGCGCCATCCGCGCCGCCGGGCGGTAGGGGTCGATGGCTTCGGCCAGTTGCGCATGATGCAGGGCGGCACGGTTTTCCCAGAGCGTGACGGAAATCGACGCGCCGAACGCGCCCGCGGTGATCCGCGCGAAATTGGACAGCCCCGCGGCGGCGGGCACCTGCGCGGGGTCGAGGCCGGAGAGCAGGATCGCCGTCAGCGGCACGAAAAACCCCGCCATGGCAACGCCCTGGACAAGCTGCGGCACGACCATGTCGAAAAAGCGCATGTCGGTGTTGAACCCGGCACGCATGAAGGAGGCCAGCGCGAGGATGGCGAAGGCCATCGCCGCGAAGATGCGGGGGTCGATCTTCCCCAGGGATTTGCCCACCAGCGGCATGAAGAGGATCGCCAGCAAACCGGCGGGGGCCGTGGCAAGTCCCGCCCAGGTGGCGGTGTAGCCCATGTATTGCTGCATCCACAGGGGCTGCACGACGATGCCGGCAAAAAAGAGGCCGTACCCGAGCGAGAGGGCCAGGGTGCCGAAGGCGAAGCTGCTTCTCCTGAAGAGGTGCAGGTCGACGATGGGGTGCTTTTCCGTCAGTTCCCAAGCGAGGAAAAAGCAGAATCCCACCACGGCGACGACGCTCAGGGCGACGATTTCGGTGGAGGCGAACCAGTCCAGTTCCTTGCCCCGGTCGAGCGTCAATTGCATGGCTCCGACCCAGATTACCAGCAGGGCCAGCCCGATGGTGTCGACCGGCAGGCGGGCGGTGGGCAGTTCGCGGTGTTTGAGCAGCATCCAGCTCATGCCCGCCGCCAGCAGCCCGGCGGGGATGTTGATGTAGAAAATCCAGCCCCAGGCCATGTTGTCCGAGATCCAGCCGCCGAGGATGGGGCCGATCACGGGCGCAACGGTCGTCGTCATCGACCAGATGGCCAGCGACGTGCCGCGTTTGGCTTCCGGGTAGCATTGCAGGAGCAGCGATTGCGACAGCGGGATCATCGGCCCGGCCACCAGCCCCTGCACGACGCGGAACGTTATCAGCATGTCGAGGCTGCGCGACAGCCCGCACAGCCAGGAGGCGAGGACGAAGAGCAGGGTGGAGATGACGAATACCCGCACTTGCCCGAAACGCTGCGCGAGCCAGCCGGAGAGCGGCACGGAAATGGCGTTGGCGACCGCGAAGGAGGTGATGACCCACGTCCCCTGGCTGGCGGAGACGCCGATGTCGCCCGAGATCGTGGGGATGGATACGTTGGCGATGGTAGTGTCGAGCACGTTCATCAGAGTCGCCAGCGCCAGCGAGAGCGTTGCGAGTATCCGCGCGCGCCCTTCGAGCGGCGGGAATCCGGCGGGGGTCGGGGGGCCGGACATCGCGGTTTATTTTCCGCCGCCGAGGCTGGCGGAAACGCCGCTGTGCTCGCGGATGATTTCGGCGATCCGGGCGCACGCCCTGTCCAGCGCGTCCGAGGAGGGATTCGCCTCCGGCGGCGATTGCGCGGCGGCGCGCGCCGTTCCGGCACCGACCGCCTCACCGCTGTTGTCGTGGATGTCCACGGTGGCCTGCATCGACAGGCCGATGCGCAGCGGATATTTCGCCACTTGTGCCGCGTCCAGTTCCACCCGCACCGGCACCCGCTGCACGACCTTGATCCAGTTGCCCGTGGCGTTCTGCGCGGGCAGGAGCGCGAAGGCGCTGCCCGTGCCCGCCGCCAGCCCGGCGACGCGGCCACGGTATTCGACGCTGGATCCGTGGAAATCGGCGGTCAGCGTCACGGGCTGGCCGACGCGCATGCGGGCAAGCTGCACTTCCTTGAAATTCGCCTCCACCCACAACTGGCGCAAGGGCACCACGGCCATGAGCGGCGTGCCCGCCGCCACCCGCTGCCCGACCTGCACCGTGCGTTTCGCCACTTGCCCGGCGAGCGGCGCGGCGATGCGCGAGCGCGACCACGCCAGCCAGGCTTCTTCCACCTTCGAGGCCGCCTGGAGCACGCCGGGGTGATTCCCCAGTTCGGTGCCCGCGGTCAGCACCCGGTTTGCTTCCAGTTGTTCCCGCGCCGCGATCAGTGCGGATTGCGCCATCCGCAACGCCTCGCGCGTGTGCTCGAAATCTTCCCTGGAGACGAAGCCGCGCCGGACGATTTCCGCGCGCCGCGCCAGATCCTGCGTCAAGCGGTCGACTTCCGACTGGCGCACCGCCACCTCGGCGCGCAAGGCGTCGTTCTTGACCTTGAGCACCCGCACTTCGCGCACCGCCTGCGCCAGCGCCGCCTCGGCCTGATCCAGCGCCACGCGGCTGTCCGCCGCGTCCAGTTCCACCAGCGTGTCGCCCGCCGCCACGGCATCGGTGTCGTCGACGAACACGGCCTTGACCGTGCCGCCGATCTGCGGCGTGATCTGCACGACGTGCCCGGCGACATAGGCATCGTCGGTCGACTCCCGCCAGCGCAGGACGGAGAACCAGTAGATGCCGTACAGGAACGCGATGCCGAGGAAAACCAGCGTCAGGATCAGCATTGCCCGCCCGCGCGCGCCGCCCCTGGCGGGAGGTGCCGACGGGGGCGAACCGGCATCGGCGGGCGATGCGTCTTGGGCACTCATGGTCATAGGCTCCGGGAAATCATCGGTCGTACCGTTTTGGTACTGAAAGGTACCGATTCCCGAGGATGGTACTTGGCGGTACCATGGAAGGCAAGTTTTCCTGCCGCCGCCTAGCCACCTTGCCGCGCGCGGTGGCGGTGGCTCGATGGAAAGCGTTCCCTTTTCAGAAAGGCACGGAAATGCAGCACGACAAGCGATCAGGTGTCGGGCCGACGCCCGCCAGCGCCACGCCCAAACCCCGGCGGCTCAAGCACGGCGAGCGCCGCGCCGCCCTGCTGCGGGCGGCGAAGGAACTTTCCGTCGAGCAGAACGTCGCCATTCCCAGTCTGGACGCCATCATCGAACGCGCGGGCGGTTCCCGGCGCAGCATCTATACCGAATTCGGTGGCAAGGAAGGGTTGCGGGACGCGCTGCTGGCGGAAATTTCGGGCGAGATTCTTCCGGCGCTGCACGAAGGCATCGACCGCGACATGGACTTGCGCGCCGCGCTCATCCACTTTGCGCGCAGCCTGGTTTCCGCCCTGATGTCGGAGCACGGCATCGGCATGAGTCGCCTCATCATGCAGGACAGCTTTTCCTCTCCCGCGCGCGCAAGGACTTTCTACGCCAAGGGGCCGGGCAAGGGCCTGAAGTTGTTGGCGGACATTCTGGAAGCGGCGCGGGCGCGGGGCGAGATCGCGGTAAAGGATTGCGCCAGCGCGGCCGCTTGTTTCAGCGGCATGGTGCGCGGCAATCTGTATCTGGAGCGCGTGCTGCGCCTGCGCCCGCCGCTTTCCGAGGCGGAAATCGAGGCCCATGTCGATACGGTGGTCGATATTTTTCTTGAGGGGGTGAGGGCGCGGTGAGGTTTTTGCTGCGGGGAGACGGCATCGCCATTTTGAGAGAGCGCATGGATTGCCACGGCGCTACGCGCCTCGCAATGACGAATCTCCCACCCCGTCATTGCGAGGGCCGAAGGCCCGCGGCAATCCATGCAGCGGTTCAAGCCAGCGGTGCCGCGTGTCGAATGGGACGTGCTGGATTGCCACGGCCCTACTGGCCCCGCGATGACACTTGTCAGGCGCTTCCTTTGTTTTTTCCGCTGATGTTTTTCAATTTGCCCAGTGGTATGCCGAGGTGCAGGCGTCCTTCGAGCAATTCAAGCAAGGGTTCAATGGTGGCAACGATGTCCGGCAGGCGGTCTACCACCTCCTCGGTGCTGCCGACCCGCAACTGGAGCAGGGCGCGGTCGAGGCTTACCGCATGCGCCATGTACCCTTCGACTGCCTGCTCGTCGACTTCCCCGTCGTAGCTGACAATGCGGTTGCCGCCCGCGGCGATGCCGTGCCGTAGCCGTTCCACCGCGCTTTCGATGAGCGCCTCGATGTCTTGCGCCTCGTCGTGCTCCGAGCCGGAAATACCGATGCTGACGGTGGCGCGGATTTCCTCCTCGCGGTAGGCCATCACCAATTCTTCCATCGACTTCTGCATCCGCAGGGCCAGGGCGCAACACCCATCGATCGACGTACTGGGCGATAAAACAACGAAACGCGCGCCCGACACCTGCGTGATCGTGTCTTCCCTGCGCACCGTGCTGGCAAGATTTTTCGCAAGCCTTTCGCTGATGAGTTCGGCGGCATGCCTGCCGTGCCATCCGGCCAGTTGATTGTAGTTGTCGATCTCGATCACCATCACTGAAACCGCCAGCCGGTGCCGTTGTGCCTGCGCCAGTTGCTGCTCGCCGTTATGGGCGAAATACGCGGGCGTCGCCAGCCCGGAAACCGGATCGACCGGACTTTGGGCCGCCAGCGCGCCAGAGCTTTTGGCGAGATCGCGCCGGGTACTCGCCAGCGCCAGCAAGAATTCGATCCGCGCCGTCATCTCCGCACAGCCCGCGCCCTTGGAAACAAAGTCGCTGGCACCCAGTTTCAGCGCCCGATTGCGGGCGACATCATCCTCGTCCCCGGAAATGATGACGACCGGCAGTTCCTGGATGCGCGGCAGCTTGGCGTTGCGGATGCGCTCCAGGAACCCGAAGCCATCGAGCCGCGGCATGCCAAGGTCGGTGAGCACAAGCTGTATTTCCGGATCGACCAGCAGCGCCTCCCATCCCGCTTCGCCGTCGGCTTCCTCGCGGATGCGGAAGCAATGGCGAATCTGCTTGGCCAGGCTGGCGCGCACCATGCGCGAATCATCGACAATCAAAATCTTTGGCAGCATCTCAGCTTCTTTATTGACCATGACATCTACCCGGCACGGCTTGGCTACTCCAGGATACGGACGACGGTTTGTCCCTTCGACCGTCCATCGTAAAGACGGCAAAGGTTCCCGGCAATTCGTCGAAACCGGTTACCCGCACGAATTCGCCCGAACGGGGCGGCTCGGGACCGGACACCCGCCGTGACCACGCCCTTGCCGCAACGCCATGCTCGCATAGCCGGAATCTATTCCCAAAAGACTTACGCCACGCAAAACGAACGGAAACGCCATTGTTTGCGGGCCTGGAACCCAAAATATACAGTATATGTCAAGGGAAGTTGCCATAAATCAATCATCATTGCGAGCTGGGCAGGGGCACCATCAGGGAAACGCTGGTCAAGTTGTCGTTATTGCAGCGGGCGAGGGGAAACGCCAAAGCCGTTCCTTCCCTCATAGAGCAAATCGACTTTATGCGGCTCATATCGAACCGATCGTCATTGCGGGGAGCGAAGCGACGTGGCAATCCATGCAACGGAGCCATTACCCGAAGCGTTGGGGCAGACGGAACCGCCGTGTGGATTGCCGCGCTTTGCTCGCAATGACGAAGGTTTGAAGGATTGCGGCGAGGTTTTGGGGCACGGCGACGCCTTGCCATACCCGTCATTGCGAGGCGCGCAGCGCCGTGGCAATCCATGTGCCCGTGATTCCCGCAATGCCGCCCGTCAGTGCGGGTAGTCGCCGCCGTGTGGATTGCCGCGGGCCTTCGGCCCTCGCAATGACGGGGTGAAAGGTTCGTCATTGCGAGACGCGGGCAGCACGTACAGTGCCACCCTGTCTATCAGGTCGAATTCCCCGAAATCCATCGCCGACAGGCTTCGATCCGTTCCCGGCCCGAAATCATGCCTTTTGTCTGTCGGGGTCGATCTGCTTCCAGGCACCGTGGATTTCGCCGAGCAGGGAGAGCACTTCCCGCATGGCGGAAACATCGTTTTTCATGTTCGCCCACAGCAGCCGCGAAACCATGTAATCGTAGAGCGCGCTCAGGCGGATCGCCAGCTCTCCCCCCTGCTTCATGTCCAGACTGACTTTCAGCCCGTTGCTGATGATGTCGATGGCCTTGGAGAGACTGGCTCCGCGCTCGGCGATGTTGCCTTTTTCCGCATGCACCCTGGCAATGTTGATCGCGGTTTCGGCCCCCTCGAACAACAGCACGATCAACCTGTGCGGGCTGGCCGTGGTGATGTCGGTTTCACGCCCGAGACTTGCGTAGCTCCGGGCTGGATTGGTGCGACTGCCGAACATGGGAAATTCTCCTTCGTCGATGGAAAGGACGGCCCGCCATACTTTCGCCGCGCGCCGCCATGTATTACTTCTTGCGGCTACTGGTCAGCATGGTCAATTGGCTCGCCAGATAGGAACTCGTCGAATTCATGTTCGCCACCAGCGTGTCGAGCGCGGCGAACTGCGTGCGGTAACGGGCCTCGATTGTCTCCATCCGCGCTTCGAGCGCCTCTTTGCGCTCTTCCAGGTTGCTGACGCTGGACTTCAGGCTATCCGAAGCCGATTGCACCATCCCCCCGGTACCGACGAGTTTGTTGACGCCAGTATCGAAGCGCGTGCCGATTTCGGCAACAAAACTGGCAACCTTGGACGAATCGTCATTGATCGCCTTGGCGAGTTTGTCGCTGTCGAGCGCGAGCGTGCCGTCTTTCTGGAAAGTGATGCCCAGTTTCGAGAGCGTCATGGCATCGCCGTTCTTGTCCTGAATGGCGCTTTCCTGAAAAACCAGGTTGCGCAACGTACCCTGTGCTTCCCGCAATACGCTGTGGCCGTTGAGGTCGCCCGATTTTTTGGTTTCGCTGTTGTAGGAACCCAGCGACTTGATACTGCTGATCGCGTCATTGAAGCTCTTGACGAACCCCTCCAGCGCCTCCTTGATCTTGGTGCCATGCTCTGCCGTCACGGACAAGGTCGTGGGCGAGCCGGTATTGGTCGCCTTCAGTTCGAGCGTCACGCCTTCGAGCACATCCTTCACCTTATTGGAGGAACTGGTTATGGCGATGCCGTCTATCTCCAGTGTCGCGTTCTGCGCCGACTGCACCGAATTGACCGCACCACTAATCCCCGTGCCGCCCACGTTGAACGAATTGGCCGTGCCCTCCTCGCCCGTCAATATCAGTTGCGGGCCGCCATTGCCGCCGTTGACGATAGTGGCTGTCACTCCCTTGCCCGCCTGGTTGATGGCGTTGGCCACCGAGGCCAGACTGGTGCCGGACGGCGTCACGGAAAAATTCTTTGATGAATCGGCGAAGCTGAAATCAATCTGCCCACTGAAATTGACATCATCACCGTCAATGCGCACCTTCTGCGCCTGGGCGAGCTGCGTCACTTCCAGGCTGTAGCTGCCGGATTGCGCGCCCGAACCGAGCGTCACCCCGGCGACGCTCTCGTTGCCGACCTTGCCCGTATACGTACCGAACTTGTCGAGCGCCGATTGCAGCACATCCGGCTTCATGTTCTTGGTCGCGGTCTGCAAGGCCGACAGCTTGCTCGATAGCGTGCCCAGGGCGGAAATCTTGGTGTTGTAGGACGTCAGCTTCTTATCCAGCTTGTCGATGGGTGCCCGCTCGGCTTTCATCAGCCCCGTCACCAGACCTTCCAGATCCAGCCCGGAACCCGTGCCCAGCGCGGACCAGGTCGATTGAATGCTTGCCATGATGGTTCTCTCCTTTTTTTAATTGGCGGCAACACGGGCATCCGCGTACACGACGCGCGACAACCCGCTCCTTGCCATGGGCCTCATGCGTCCTGTTCCACCAGCAAGCCTTCCGGTTTACCCATTGCCTCGGCCAGCGCCTTGGCCAGCGCAAGGATTTTTTCAGAAGGAAACTGCTTGATGACTTCCTTGGTTTCGGTGTCCAGAATTTTCACCACGAATTTGCCTGTGTCCTTGTCGACCGAAAATTTCAATGACGTTACATAAGGGCTGATGAATTCATTGAGTTTATCCACACTTTCCCGCACGGCTTCTTCCTGTTGTACCGCCGTCTGTTCGCGCGCCGTATTCGCCGCCGCCTCCGCCTCCACCGCGCGGGGACTCGCCTGCGCGCCGACGCTCGCCCCCGCGCTGGCCGCCGCCTCCGCGACGGGTTCGCGCCTGGGCGCATCCGGCGCGCGATAAGGCGTCCCGGCACCAATGCCGCCCAAACCATTCAGATTAATATCCACGGTCATATCCCCCCTGACGTGGCCGAAAGGGAGCGCCGCCATTGGCTGGCGCTCCCGGCTTACCCGCCCGCACAGTCACAGATTGGCGCGAGCGTCACTGCAACAGCGATAGCACGTTCTGCGGCAAGGCGTTGGCCTGCGACAACATGGCGACCCCCGCCTGTTGCAAGACCTGCGCCCGCGCGAGCCTGGCCGTCTCTGACGCGTAATCGGCATCCATGATCCGGCTGCGCGCCGCTTCGGTGTTTTCCTGCGCCGCCGACAACTGAGTCAGCACCCCCTCGAAGCGGTTCTGGATCGCACCCAACGAAGCGCGGTTGGTGTTCAACTCGCCGATCACCTTGTCGATCGCGGACATCGCATTCAACCCGCTTTGCCCGACACTGCCGGAAATCGAATTAATACCACTGACATCTACCTTGGCGATACTGATGTCGATCCGCGATTCGTCGGTCGTGGTCGCCCCGACCTGGAATGTTATGCCAGTCGAAAAATTGCCATTCAGCAGCTGCTTGCCGTTGAAATTGGTGGCACTGACCACGCGATCGATTTCAGACTTCAGTTGCTGAAACTCGGTATCCAGCGCGCCACGGTTATCGGAATCGTACTGTCCCGAAGCCGACTGCACTGCCAGATCGCGCATCCGTTGCAGGTGCTCGACAATGACGTTCATCCCCGCTTCGGCGGTCTGCGCCAGAGACAGGCCGTCATTGGCGTTGCGGATCGCCACGGTCATGCCGCGCGACTGCGAATTCATCTTCTCGGCCACCGCCAGGCCGGCCGCGTCGTCCTTGGAACTGTTGACCCGAAGGCCGGACGACAAGCGTTGCAGCGC